>CAZMNC010000095.1:0-3368 GCA_964567535.1 uncultured Desulfobacterales bacterium
TTTTCTTGAGAAACTCTTTTGCAAGTTATTTGTTTAGCAGTTCCATAGTTTTTCACCCCCCCTTCATGTGGAATTTTTTTCCCCCGCAAGGAAGACTCACTTTTTTAGGATAACACCGGACAAAAGTTCTGAATAAAAGGAAATGCTGAAACTAAAAGGATGATAAGAACTATTAAGGAAGAAGTTATCTGTACTCATGAATTTGATAGCTTGCAGGAAGCAAAGACAAAGATAAAGGAATTTATCCAGCTTTACAACAGCAGCTATTCTCATTCAGCTATAGGGTATAAGTTTCCTTCTATGTGTTTCAGGCAGTAGATAGAAAAAGTAGGGGGCAAAAAAGTTGCATATGCGACTTAACAAATTTTTCCAATTTTTGGTCTTGATTTTTGGGGAGCAGTACACACGTCTTATATTAAAAAAACCAACTAAGCTTAGCACAGCTTTAAGCCTTTCTGTATCTTTTCTGTATCTACGTTCTTAAACCTGTAATGCAACATAAATAATGTAGAGGCTTTTCCTCCAAATAAATCCTTACATTCTAATTTTAATACCCGGTACGAAAATCCCCTGAATACAGTTAAAATAAATTCATCTAAATATTTTGGCAGGCGTCCTTTTCTCTTTTTCCTTTTTTTCTGAAAAATGTTGTTGACAGCCTCTGCAAGAAAGCTTGTCTCTTTAGCAGAAATGTGTAATGCCTTTCCTTTCTCATGGGCTGTTCCTCTTCCTTTCGTTTTTTTAAGCTAATAACAAGGAACAGCCCATTCAATATCTTCTCCCTATATGTTTTTCGAACAGGCTCTTTGTCTATTGACAAAGGATTCTATAAACTCTATTTTATAATATACTGCGTCATGAAGATGCAATCAGGTCATGGAGACTATTGATATGTTCAGGGGAAATAAAAATTGTTTGATTCCATATTTCAAGAAGGCACCTCATTTATATATCATGTTGATCCAAGAGTTAGAATATTATCAGGTCTTTTTACAGCTTTTTTAATAGCTTTTTTGAAAAAGATTGATACCGCAATAATAGCTTTTTTTGTTAGTCTGACGTTTATTCTTGTTTTCCATCTACCAATTAGAAATCTTATAAAAACTTTGTTTTTCGCTAACTTTTTTATAGCTTTTTTATGGTTGTTTGTGCCTTTTTCTATTCACGGCCAACCTATATTCCACGTATGGAGATGGATTGCTACTGTAAATGGTATAAAATTAGCTTTTCTTATAACATTAAAGTGCAATGCCATATTAATGATAATTATATCATTTATTGCTACTGTACCCCTTCCAATATTAGGATATGCTCTTGATAGTCTGAAGTTTCCAAATAAACTTATCCTTATTTTTCTTATGAGTTATAGATACATACATGTAATATTTGACGAATATAATAGGCTCACTCAGGCATTACAAATAAGATGTTTTAAACCAAAAACAAATTTGCGTACCTATAGAACATATGCTTATCTTATTGCTATGGTATTTATAAGAAGCTATGAAAGAGGAATTAGAATATATAATGCTATGCTCTTGAGAGGATTTAATGGCAAATTTTATAGTTTAAGGAAATTTCATATAAAAATTCAAGATATATTTCTTTTATGTGGTTTAATATTATTTTTTTCTTTTTTATTAATAATAGACTTTTCTTTTAAAGGGACTATATTATGAGATCTATTTTAAGTTTGAAATCTATTTCTTTTGTATATTCTAGTTCGCAAAGAGTCATTTTTCAAGATGCTGATTTTGAATTATATGACGGAGATAAAGTAGGTCTTGTTGGACCAAATGGTTGTGGTAAAACCACTTTTTTGCATATATGTATAGGTATATTAAAACCTACAAAAGGGAATATTCTGTTTTATAATAGATTAATAAACTCTGATAAAGATCTCTTTGAATTAAGAAAGCATGTTGGATTTGTTTTTCAAAATCCAGATGATCAACTATTTTCTCCAACTGTATTGGAGGATGTAGCATTTGGCCCATTAAATCTTGGGTTAGATAGACACAAAGCGGAGCGAAAGGCCAGAAATGCTTTAGAGCTTGTTGGATTAAAAGGTTTTGAAGATAGGATAACCCATAAACTTTCAGGGGGTGAAAAGAGGCTTGTATCTTTAGCTACTGTACTTGCTATGGAACCCAAGGCTTTACTTTTAGATGAACCAAGTACCGGTCTTGATCCTGAAACCAGAAACAGGATAATAGATTTATTAAATAAATTAGATATATCTTTACTTATAGTATCTCATGATTGGGATTTTATAGTAAGAACTACATCCATATATTATACTATTGAAAATTATAAAATTATAAAGATAGATAAATCCATTTTACATCAACATATGCATTACCATCCAGCAGGAAATATACCTCATGAACACCTATAATTGCTTAATTCCCATATTTTAGTGAGTACATTTCTCATTAACAATCCTATATTTCTATTTTTATGTAAATCTTCCTTAGCTTGATTAATAAGCATGATAGCTTTTACAAGATTCTCTGTTGAATATTTGTTAGATATTTTTTCTATTATATAAGACAAGTCCATATTTATAAGAATAGCTTTATCAGCATTTTCTTTCATTAATAAAATATCTCTAAACCATGTCTGCCAAGTTATGAATATGTCTATTAGATCATCCTTTATCTCGGAATATTTTTGAGCCAATATAAAAATTTTATTCTTTTGAATATTAGGCAGTTGTGTAAGAAAAGAAAGCCACTTTTCTCTTTTTTTTAAAAAGCCTTTTTCTATTAATAATAATGCTTGACCAATACTTCCACCACATACTTTAGATAATACATGAGCAGCATCAGTGTCTATTTTTTTGTTTATTATAAGCCATTTTATTATTTGCTTATCAGGAATTGGATGAAATGCTATTTTTTGACACCGTGAAGTTATAGTAGGTAAAAGATTTAATAATTCTGTAACATTTAATATAAATATATTTTTTTCAGGTGGTTCTTCTAAAAGTTTTAAAAATGCATTTGATGCTTCTTCTGTCATATTATCTGCTTGGTCAATAACTATTATCCTCCATTTTCTTAAAGGTGAGAAACTTGTTATCTTTTGAAGATCTCTTATTTGTTCTATAGAGATTCTCGGGCTTCTTACATTATCTACTTTAGGGCTTACTATAAGAAAATCGGGTGAATTTCCTTCTGTTATTTGTCTGCAGTATTTGCAAGATTGACATCCTCCATCTTCCTTAGGAAAATTACAATTCATAAACATGGCCAATGCCTTAGCCATACTTTTCTTGCCTGTTCCTGGAGTGCCAGAAAAAATGAGAGAATGGGGAATCCTTCCCGACATTACCGCTTTTATAAGTATATTTTTTGCCCTTTCTT
>CAZMNC010000096.1:0-14311 GCA_964567535.1 uncultured Desulfobacterales bacterium
AAACCCTGTGCTTGTAAAGTATCTTTGCTAAAATCTTTTCTATCATGGACTTCCACCTCCCAAAAGTTTTTTGCTTCTTTAATAATACCACATTCGGAGTATTTTTTGTGATTACAAATGAGGTTCCAGCATGATTGACAATATAATGTAAAAAATATATCCTTGTATTTCTATCCAGGAATAAAAATTATATGAGATTGTTAAGGTGGATAATACTGATAGGGTGGACTTTTATTCTTTGTGCAAACTGTTTAGTTTATGCTCAAAGCAGCATAAAAGTTCTGACTCTAAAAGAAGCAATAAAAAATGCTCTTTTGAATAATCCTTCCATATTATCCAAAAGGGCTCTTATAAAAGCAGCAGAAAAAGAAAAAAGGGCTCAATGGGGAAAACATCTTCCCCACGTAAATATAATTGGACAGGCAAGCAAAACAAGATATCCCACTGCAATAACACCTATAAGTGGAATTGGACATTTTCCTCATTTTAGTAAAGATTCTTATCTTTATAATATTGATCTGGAATTCCCTATATATGAAGGAGGAAAAATCTCAAAGAGAGTAAAAATTGCAGAGATAGACATCTCTATAAAAGACAGTTTAGAAAAACAAACTGCTCATGATCTAATAGCAAATATAAAAGATACCTTTTATTTAGCCCTTTACTTAAAATCTCTTATTAAGGCACAGCAAGATGCCATAAATGCATTAAAAAAAGAATATAAAGATGCAAGTCTTAGGCTAAAAGTCCAAAAAATTGCTCCTCTTGATCTTTTAAGGATTAAAAGCCAGTTAAAGGCAGAAGAAGCAGCCCTTAGTAATAGTAAAGAATATTTAAAAAGAACAAAACAGGCTATTTATGTACTTATGGGAAATTCTCCTTCAGATAATTTTTTGATATGTGGCAAATTCCCTAAAGATATATTTATTCCTAAGGCTGATTCAGATATAAAAAAATTTCTGGATTACAGACCAGATATAGAAGCAGCAAAACGAGATGTAGATAAAGCATTAGAAAAAGTTTCTCTTGCTTGGAGGGAAAACCTTCCTTCTATTGATTTGTTTTCAAGTTATGGAAGGAAAGCTGGAGCAGGCTTACATCACGATGAAGACTTGTGGGAAATTGGGCTTAGATTAAACCTTAATATATACAGTGGAGGAACTATATCTGCTGAAGTTGATAAAGCAAAAGCAGAACTAAGAGCCGCTAAAGAAAATCTTAGGCAACAAGAGCTTACAGCAAAACAGCAGATAAAAGCAGCTATTTCTAAACTCATATCTACAAAGGATGAGGTTGAACACTATAAAATAGCTCGAGACACCGCAAAGGAAGCATTTAGAGTAGAAAGCCTAAAATACAGAACAGGAGCAGGTACTGTAACAGATATGCTTATATCTCAGTCTACGTGGCTTAAGGCAGAGGCAGATTACTTATTTGCAGTATATAGGCATCAAAAGGCAAAAATAGAATATGAATATTCAACAGGCACTATAGGTATAGGATGGTTGAATAGGAGCAATTAAGATGAAAAAGATTTTAAAAATCATAATTATTATATTTGTCATATTGGCAATAGGGTTTTTGGCATTTTTAGAGGTAAAAAGCAAAAAAGAAGAACTAAAAAATTTAAAACCTATATCCTATGCACCTCTACCAGTTACTATCGCCCATGTGAAAATAGGAATATTTCCTGTTACAGAACACTATCTTGGAGAGATAGTCCCTGTTTTATCTGCATCTATATCTTCAAAGGTATACGGTTATCTTTTAGAAATGAATAAATATGAGGGAGATAAAGTAAAAAAAGGAGAGATTATCGCAAAGATTGATTCAAGGCAAATTTTAGAAAAAATTAATGCTATAAAGGCTGAGATAGAAGGGGCTAAAAGTGATCTTATTACAAAAAAACATATATATGAACGTAATAGAGTCTTATATAATAACAAAGCCATGTCTCGAGAAGAATATGAGATTTCAAAAAGTGCATATGCTCTTGCATTGTCACATCTTAGAAAACTAAGATGTGATTTAAAATCAGCAGAAGTTGATCTTTCATATACACGTATAAAGGCCCCTTTTAATGGAATAGTTATAAAAAGATTAAAAGAGCCAGGTGATCTTATTGTGCCAGGCGCCCCTATTGTGGAAATTGAGGCTCCAAAAAATGGTTATAGAATTCTTGTAAGAATCCCGCAATCCCATCTATCAAAATTGAAAATAGGAGATACTGCATATATTATTCAAGGCAACAAAAAGATATTAAGCAAGATATATAGCATTCACCCAGCAGTAGAAACAGGTAGTTTAGCAACAATCGAAATCAGAGTTAAACAAAAGCCCTTTTCTCTTCCAACATACGGGAGCGTGGGAGTTGATTTGGTAGTAGCCAAATATTTAGGAGCCATAGTACCACTTAGAAGTATATTAGAAAATGTGGATAAGGCATATGTATTTATTGCCAACCCCTTAAAAGGCAATATAGCAAAGATACATATTGTGTCTGTAAAAATTCTTGGAAAATCTGGAGAACTGGCAGTTGTAAAAGGCAACATAAAGGATGGTGATAAGATTGTATCTGCTGACGAAGCAACACTTTTAAAACTTTATGATGGCGAGCAAGTATATATTGGGACATCACTATAAATGAGTTTTGTAGAAAGATATATAAAAAATCCCTATCTGGTTAGTGCACTTCTTATATTAGGAGTAGCACTTGGTTTTTTAAGCTTTAAAAAGATGCCTCTTAATTTATTTCCAGATGTAAATTATCCAAAGATTGCTGTTATTATTGTATGGCCAGGAGCTTCTGCTGAGGATGTGGAAGATAAAATAGCAAGACCTGTAGAAAAAGAGCTGGCCACTCTTGATCTTGTCAGAAAAGTAAAATCATCTTGTAGAGATCAGGTTGCTGCAATAACTGCAGAATTTGAATACAAAAAGAGTCTTGATTCTGCAGAAGTAGATGTTTCTGCTGCTCTTAACAGAATAATTGCATCCCTTCCGCAAGGTATAATGCCACCTCGTATATTTAGGGTAAGCGATGCTACTATTCCTGTATGCACACTGGCAGTTTATCCAAAAAAAGGATCTCCTTTAGATTTGGCAAAGGTAAGACAACTTGCAGACAATGAATTAAAAGAAGCTCTTTTGAATATCCCTGAAGTAGCAGATGTAGAGGTTTTTGGTGGGTATTTTCCAGAACTAAGAATAATAATCAACAGAGATAAACTTTATAGATATAGACTCAGTCTTGCAGATATTGCATCAGCAATATACTCAGAAAATTTAAATATACCAGCAGGCATGATTATTAGAAAAAAAGCTCAGCTTTTAATCAAGGTTGCTGGTGAAATACTTGATAAAAGAAGATTAGAAGACATAGTTGTAGGAAAAGATAATGGCGGTGAAATCCACCTAAGAGATATAGCAAAGATAAAGACCATTTATACTGAAAGACAGTCTTTTTTCCATGGAAATGGCATACCAGCTATAGGCATAAATATTATGAGACCAGAAAAAGGCCATGTTACTATTACATTAGATGCGATACATAGAGAACTGCCAAAGATAAAAAAAATGTTTCCTCAGTTAGAAATGAGGATTGTAGATACCCAAGAAAACATTATAAGAACATCTATATCTAACATGGTAGATTCTCTGAGAGATGCAATAATACTTACTGTAGGTGTAATTTTTATTATTCTTGCAAATATGAGAATCACATTTCTTGCGGCTATATCTATTCCTTTTACATATTTTTTAACCTTTTTTGGTATGAGGCTTTTTGGATTTGAGTTAAATATAGTTACTTTAACAGCAATTATTGTTGCTGTTGGGCTTCTTTTAGATGATGCTATTGTTGTTATAGAAAATATAGATAGACATATGCACCTTGGAAAACCTCCATATGATGCAGCTATTGATGGAACAAAAGAAATATGGCTTGCTGATTTTGCAGGAACAATCACCACTATTGCAGTTTTACTGCCTATCATGTTTATTGGAGGATATGTGCAAAGGGTACTCAGGCAATTTACTGTGGTATTATCTCTTGCACTTATTTCATCTTATTTAATATCTATAACAATTATTCCTCTTCTTGCTCCAAAGATATTAAATAAAAAAGAAAATATCAATATTATTGATAAATTTTTATCCAAAATTAGCAATTTTTTGCTCGATATCTTAAGAAAGTTCTTTGTAAGCCTGTTCAGATTTGCAGTTAATAAAAAGATTTTATTTATTGGTCCTCTGGGAATAGGGCTATTAATAATAAGTATGAAGCAAATGCCCCTTGTGGGTAAAGATCTCATGCCTCCAATGGACACTGGCATTGTAAAAATATCATTTGAAACAGAACCTAATAGTTCCATAAACCATACAGAATCTATTGTAAACAAAATGGAAACAATAATTAAAAATACTCCTGGCTTTATATCAATGGCAACAACAGTAGGAAGTGAATCAGGAGTAATAAGCTTTGGTGCAGAAAGAACACCTCAACAAGGTCTTATAACAGTTCATTTTATAAACAGGTTCCATAGGAAAAAAAGTATATGGCAAATAGAAGATGAATTAAGAAATAAATTCAATAAGATTCCAGGAATTAATTATGTAAATGTATATGATTTTGGGGCAACCCCACTTTCTTCTATATCAGCACCAATAGATGTCATGATAGCAGGGCCTAATCCAAAAATTTTGGATACCATAGCAAATAAGCTAATGAAAAAATTACACAAGGTTAAAGGTCTTAAAAGTATATCAAGAAGTTGGAGCATGAGCAAAAGAGAAATACATATCAAGCTTAATTTAGAAAAGATTGCCTATTACGGAATTACTCCAAAACAGATTTCATCTTATATAATGGGGGCATTTTCAGGTGAAAAAGTCTCAATACTAAGGGTACCGGGAGAGGACGGTTATACCATAAGACCTCGTTTTAGAAAAACAGATAGAAATGATATAAAAGATCTTATCACATTAAATATAAAAACCTCCAAAGGAGAAATTCCTTTGAATGAATTTGCTTCTTTTAAAACAGAGTTGACAAGAACTAATTTCACAAGACAGTATCTTTCTCCTGTAGTGGATATATTTGGATACAGAAACAATACAGCCATAACCCATCTTCAAGAGCAGGTGAATAAAATAACAAAAAAGATAAAATTACCTCTTGGATATCGTATATATCAAGAAGGAGAAATAAAACACATGAAGGAATCTTTTAAAAGACTTACAAAATCGCTGATACTCGCCCTTATATTGCTCTATTTCTCTATGGTGCCTACTTTTAAATCCTTTATCCATCCTTTTACTATAATGGTAGCTATTCCCCTTGCCATGATTGGTGCTGTATGGGGACTTCTTATAACAGGAAGACATTTTTGTATGCCCGCATCAATGGGAATGATCTTGCTTTCAGGTATAGTAGTCAATAACTCCATACTACTTATAGATTTTATAAAGAATGAAATGAAGAGAGGAAAAAATAGAAACGAGGCAATAGAATCTGCAATAAAAATAAGAGTTAGACCTATAATCATGACAGCACTTGGAACAATTACTGGAATGCTCCCTATTGCTGCGGAAAGAGCTCTTGGGCTCGAAAGACTTTCTCCTCTTGCAGTTGTGGCAATAGGAGGATTATTCGTATCCACACTCCTTACTTTACTTTATGTCCCACTATTTTTCAGTTTAGTAGAAGACATAAAAGAAAAAATAAAAAACTTAATGTAATTGACAAACTTGATGGTATATGCTGATATTACTATATAGTAATGTTAGCATTAAGGAGGATTATTATGCGTGCCATCAAGTTTGTCATCAAATTTTTGATAGTTGTTATTGCTATTATTGTTTTTATGAATGCATCCTTATATGCCCAAGAAAAAAGGTTAATTAATATTGAAAAGAGGATAGAATATCTCCAAAAGCAGATAGATGAATTAAAAAGAATATTAAATATGGACAAACAAAAAAATCAATTTAAAAGAAAGGCCTATAGAAAAGAGTTAGTTAAATTGAAATCCAAAAAATCTGTAGAGTTTGTAAATCCTTATGGGATTAAAATATCTTTTGGTGGGCAATATAGAATAAATTTTTATAATGCCAGAAATGAGGGCAATAATATACTATTAGATCATGATGACCAAAGAGCAGCTCGATTAAGAATAAGACAAAATATAGATATAAAATTCAACAATAATTTTAGCACATATCTACAAATAGAACTCCAACATACATCGGATAATATAACTACAACAGATTTAAGATTGGGTAATAAAAGCACAGAGTTATCTGTAAGACATGCAGTTATGGAATATATATCCAGAGATGGGATTGTTTTAAAAGCAGGGATTCTTCCTCTCCATGACTACTTTCACGATACCCTTTTTTCCAGCAATTGGGACTACAATCCTGTTGCTGGATCTCTTATATTTCCTGTTGGAAAAGGGAAATTAAGAATTTTTGGGGCAAACCTAAAAGAAGGAGAAGAAAATATAAGTCAAGACGACTTCATTCATTATCAAATAGATTATATTGTAAATATTCATAAATATCAATTTGTATTCAGCGGAACTGCGTTAAACCTACAGCAAGATCCTTCATATGGAAAAGATGATGGCTGGCATTATAATTATGGTTTCAGCTATTCATTCCCTTTTAAAAATAGTTGGAATATAAATGGCTTTTTGGTAGGTTCTTATACGGATAGAAAACTATTGGGTACAAAAAACAATGCACACGGTATTGCTATATTTGCAGAATTGGTTGGAAATCTTGGAAAGGGGAGATTTGGATTCCTTATATCTCATGCTACTGGAGATAAACATGGAGAAGGTTTCCTGCCACCTATGGCATTTGCAAAAACATTTGGTTATTGGGGATATACAGGGATATTAACAGTTCAAGGACCAACAGATACAGGATTTGACTTTGATGGGGTAAATATATCTAACAATGGACTTGGACTTACGACCGTCCAAATAAAATATCAATTTCCTTTGATATATAAACTATATGGATATACAGCCATAGGTTGGTTTGGAAATACAAATCCACCTGAAAGAAGAAGCAATATGTTAGGAATTGATCTTCTTGCAATAGGAACTTATAAGTTAAATAATTACTTAAAATTAGATTTGGGAATAGCTTATGCGCATCTTAAAGATTCTGTAAGTGGGTATTTTCAAGGAGTTCAACATGCAGGAAAAGTTCTGTTTAATCAAGATGTAGGTAAAACAAGAGATAAATTTGTAACATTTGGACGGTTACAAGCAGAATTCTAAAATTTAAAAAGCTCATTAAAGTGAGTTTTAAAAGTAAAATAACAAAAACAATTAGATGGGGAGATCTTGATCCATTGGGTATAGTTTTCTATCCAAGATTTTATGAATGGATGGACGAGGCATCGCATGTATTATTTAATAGAATAGGATTAAACCTTGTAAAGTTGCTCAAAGAAAAAGAATTAATATTTGCCCTTGCTGAAACAAGAGCAATATATTTAAAGCCATTAATGTATCAAGATAAGATTTTTATCATTTCATATATCAAAAAAATTTTGGATAAAATTATAATAATAAAACATGAAATAATTCATTTAAAAGACAATGCAATTTCAGTAGAAGGATATGAAAAAAGGATATGTGTTAAACAGCTTTCTGACAAAACCCTAAAGGCGATAACTATTCCAAAAAATGTGAGAAAAATCCTTGAAAAGGAAAAATAAAAGTGCCGAGGGACGGAATCGAACCGCCGACACGGGGATTTTCAGTCCCCTGCTCTACCGACTGAGCTACCTCGGCACTTAGTTTAAAGTAGAAAATATATAACAATACCTTAATTGTCAAGAATTTTAATCCAAAACAAGACTCTAAGATTATTGTTTATCTGATATTCCCAGAGTTTTACTATGCTCTTACAATATGGTGATTATGAAAATAATATGATAATAATAGTTATAAAGACAAAAATATACCATTCAGAGGCTGATAATGGATCATATATTACGAAAACAGGCCGTTTTTTTAGATAGAGACGGCACAATAAATGAACAAATGGGATATATAAATCATATCAGTCGTTTTCGAATGTTGCCAAAGACCAATGAAGCCATAAAAATTTTAAATCAACATGACTATTTGGTAATAGTTATCACAAACCAATCAGGAGTATCAAAAGGGTATTTTCCAATAGATTTGGTATATGAAGTCCATAATTATATGGAAAATTTATTAAAAAAATCTAATGCTTATATAGATGCAATATACTTTTGTCCTCATTCTCCTGATGAAGGATGTATTTGCAGAAAGCCCAAAACAGGTATGATAGAAATGGCATGTAGGGATTTACCTATAGATATATCTCAATCCTATTTAGTGGGTGATATGTGTGTAGATATGGAATTAGCAAGAAACGCAAAATTAAAAGGGATAATGGTAAAAACAGGGTATGGACTTGGAGAAATAAAATACAGACTGCCTAATACATATCTAAAACCTGTATACATAGCAGATGACTTATTGTCTGCTGTGAAATGGATATTAAAAAATGATAAAAGGGCATGAGAAAATTTTAATTATAAAACTTAGTTCTATAGGAGATGTAGTACATACTCTACCTTTTGTAGAGGTGCTTAAAGCTAACTATCCAGAAATTACAATAGACTGGTGTGTAGATGAAGAAATATCAAGCATATTAAGCCACAATCCTTATCTGAATAGACTTATTATCTCAAAAAGAAATACATGGAAAACCTATATGTTTCATCCAATGAAATGGTATGATATTATTAAAGAATTATTTTTGCTTATTAAAGAACTTAGAGAACTTGAATATGACATCATTATAGATCTCCAAGGACTTCTAAAAAGCGCATTAATAGCTGGGGCATCCAAGGGAAAAATAAAAATAGGACTTGATGGGGCAAGGGAATATGGTTGGCTATTTGTAGATGAAATCGTGCCTGTAGATTATAATCAACATGCAATAGATCGTTATTTACAAATAGCAACCTATTTGGGATGCCCTTTTTTAGATTGGAAATGGAGATTATTCATTCCAGATGAAGATAAAGAAAAAGTTAATAATATTATATCTTTTGTGAATAAAGACAATCTACCTATAATAGGGATAAATCCATGTGCCAGATGGAAGACAAAATTATGGCAGATAGATAAATTTTCTAAATTGGCCAGAGGACTTATACAATCAGGTTTAAAACCAATCTTTATTGGAGGAGAAAAAGACAAAAAATATATAGATAGTATATTAGCTGAAGCAAATGGAGCCATAAACATGGCAGGTATCTTTAATTTAAATCAGCTCAGCTACTTTTATTCAAGATGCCATGCCGTAATTAGTGTAGATACAGGACCTATGCATATAGCGGTAATGGCAGGTTGTAAAGTCGTAGCAATATTTGGCCCTACTGATCCCAATAGAACAGGTCCATATGGTAGTAATCATATTATTATCAAAAGCGATATTTCTTGTAGCCCTTGTTTTAAAAAAAAATGTGATCATATAAAATGTATGAACGATATTGATGCAAGCACAGTTTTACATTCTACAATAAAAATATTGAATAATAGGAGATAATATTATGATTAAAAAAAAGTCTCTTATTACTTTATTGGTTATTTTAACATGTACTGCTATTTTAATTTTGATATCAATACAAAATTTAATATGTAAAAATATATTGGAGGGCAAAAATATGAATAAAACAGATACAAATCAGCAAAATGGTTATCTTACAAAAGAACAAGGGGAATTCTTATTAAAGGTAGCAAGAAATGCCATAGAATCAGAACTTTTTGGCAATGGACTAAAAAGAATTCCTCTTGATAAGGTTCCAAAAATATTTAGAAAACCAGGAGCTGTATTTGTTACCCTAACAAAACATGGGCAACTTAGAGGATGCATAGGGCATATAATAGCCCATGAACCCCTTATAAGAAGTGTAGAAGATAATGCTATAGCAGCGGCATTTGAAGATCCTCGATTTTTTCCATTAAGAAGAGATGAATTTAAAGATATAAAAATAGAGGTAAGTGTGCTAACAGAACCAAAACTATTGGAATATAAAGACACAAAAGACTTACTTAATAAACTTAGACCTGGAATAGATGGGATTATAATAAAAAAAGGTCCTTATACAGCCACATTTCTACCTCAAGTATGGGAACAGCTACCTGATAAACAAGTTTTTTTAAGTCATCTTTGCATGAAAGCAGGACTGCCTTCTGATGAATGGCAAAAAGGAGATTTAGAAGTCTTTACTTATCAGGTACAGGCATTTGAGGAAGAATGAGAAAATATATTGGTTAATAATTGCCTCAATAATAGGAACAGGCATATCATCTATTGCCAATCAAATTATTATAATAAGAGAGTTTCTAAATCAATTTAATGGCAATGAAATAAGCATA
Source organism: uncultured Desulfobacterales bacterium (assembly GCA_964567535.1). Classification (GTDB taxonomy): domain Bacteria; phylum Desulfobacterota; class DSM-4660; order Desulfatiglandales; family JALVZP01; genus CAZMNC01. Next base: position 10,440 of record CAZMNC010000096.1, read on the forward strand.
TCTATTGTTATATTTTACTGGCTCATACTTGGAGGATTAGGGAGTCTTTTATCAAAATTTTTTCAAAAAAATTCTATTTTTATATATTCTGTATTACTCTTTTTTATTGCTATATTACCCATCATACAACTCGTTTTTATCAGAATACTGAAACAAACAATCTTTATTAGAGGAGCATCTGCTAATTTTTATTCTATGTCATTGTTTGTTTTTTTCACCATATCTATATACTGCATTTTAATCGGTTTTATATTGCCGTATTCACAGAAAGTAATATATAGCACAGGCTATAAACTAAAGACTGGTTTTTTATATCTTATAGATAATATAGGGGATATAATAGGAGGAGCAATATTAAGCCTGATTCTTATTTATATACTAACCCCCTTTCCTATAATTGCTATCACATCAAGCTTACTTATATTTGTATCTTTAGTATTACTTTATTATCAAAGAAAAAAATTTTTATTTATCATATGTATATTTTTTACTGCCATATTTTATGTTCTTTGCCTAAATTCAAAATTTGAGAAATCTACTCTTGCTATTAAATATGGAAAAATAATCAAATACTTAGAGTCTCCTTATGGAAGGATTCTTATAACAAAAGAGGATAATCAAACTACATTTTGGGAATCAGGTAATCCAATATATTTCACAAATGAAATAGCAAAAACAGAAGAAAAAATTCACTATGCCCTATGTCAATTAGACTCTGTAAAAAACGTACTATTAATATCTGGTGGATTTGGCAGAACAATTACAGAAGTAGAAAAATATCATCCACTACATATAGATTATGTAGAATTAGATCCTTATGTCACCAAAATTGCTTTAAAACTTGGAATTATCGCGATCAAACCTAATATCTCTATAATCAATACAGATGGAAGATATTATATAAAACATACAAAAAAAAGATATAGTGCCATTATAATAGACTTACCTGAACCAGATACGTTTCAGATAAATAGATTTTTTACAAAAGAATTCTTTTTTGAAGCAAAATCACGGCTTTTTAAGAATGGGGTTTTGTGTATAAGCATGAAATACTCACCTAATTACATAAGTAAAATCAGAAAAGAAAAAATTTCTGTGTTATACAACACTCTAAGAGCTTGTTTTAAACATATTATCCTTATTCCGGGAGAATCTTTATATTTTATAGCAAGCGAGCATTCTCTTTATATGGATATTCCCAAAAGGCTACACCAATTAGCAATAAAAACCATTTATATAACACCTTTTTTTTACGGAAATATTACCTTAGATAGATTAAAAAACATAATAGCTGCTACAAAGGCCGACAACAAAATAAATAGAGATCTTAAACCTTGTCTTGTAAATATTATGTTGAAAGAATGGTTCGAAAAATTTAATACATCTTTTAAGTCTTTTTTGGTTATCTTTATTTCTTTATCTATTTTATATGTAATTTTTATAAAAAAAGAAGAATATATACTTTTTTCATCAGGGTTTTGTCTGATGGGAATGGAAATGCTCATAATATTTTTATTTCAGATAATATATGGTTATATTTATCTAAAATTAGGCATTATTATAACAATATTTTTGGCAGGACTTTTGCCAGGTAGTATTTTGGGTATGAAAGCAGAAAAAGCATTAAATAAAAAATTAATTATATCTGAAATTTTAATAATTATAATGATACTGATATGTCTTTTCTGGGTTTTTTACTTTCAAAGAAAAAATTTTAACACCTTTTATTCCTTATTTTTTTTATATCCATTTATATTTTCTGGTATATGTGGATTCCAATTTCCTTTAATAGCAAAAGTAATAGGGGAAGAAAAAAGTCCTGCTGCTAATTGTTTTGCTGCAGACCTTATTGGTGCATCCATAGGGACAATATCTATTGGGATACTCTTTATACCAGTTTATGGTATTGTATATACAATATTAGTGATAATTTTGTTGAAATTAATAAGTTTTTTTATTGCATTTAAAATTTAGGGGATAGAAAAATGAAATTTACAAGAAAAGAATTTTTAAAAACACTGGGGCTTGGTATTGCAAGTATCTTTTATCCTTTTAATACCAGAGCTTTTTTTTGGAATACAAAGGCAAAGTGCAATAATAGTATAAAAGGACATGTTTTTAAAGGAGATGCACCCAAAAAATTATGGAAATATTCAAAAGAAGCATATCATTATGCAAAAGCAGATAATACAGTTCAATGTCTAACATGTCCTCATGAATGTGTGCTTGACCCCGGAGATAGAAGTATATGCAGATCTAAAGTAAATATAAATGGAAGATTATATAGTCTTGCTTATGGAAATCCATGTGCTCTCCATATTGATCCCATTGAAAAAAAACCTCTTTTTCACTTTTATCCAAAAACTTGGATATTTTCCATTGCAACAACAGGTTGCAATTTTAGATGTTTGAATTGCCAAAATTGGGAAATATCCCAAAGAAGACCAGAAGATGTCCAATTTTCTGAGCTTTTTCCAGAAGATGTGGTAGCAAAAACAAAGACATTTGGACTCAGAGCTATAGCTTTTACATATTCGGAACCTATAACATTTTACGAATATATGTATGATATATCAAAAATCGCACATAAAGAAGGAATAAACAATGTCATGGTTTCTAACGGCTATATTAATCATGAACCTCTATTAGAGCTATGCAAATATCTTGATGGAGCAAGTATTAATCTCAAATCCTTTAGCAATAAAATATATAAATGCCTAAACGGAGGAACACTTAAACCAGTATTAAATACGTTCAAGACATTGCATAAACAAGGAATTTGGTTTGAAATGATAAATCTTGTTGTACCTACATATGTAGATGATATTGATATGGTGAAAAGAATGTGTGAATGGATATTAAAAGAACTTGGGCCTGATTATCCACTCCATTTTTTAAGATTCTTTCCAAGATATAAACTCACAAAACTCCCTGCAACTCCTATCTCTATCCTTGAGAAATTTAGAGAAATAGCAATGTCAGAGGGAATACATTATGTGTACATTGGTAATGTCCCTGGACATCCAGCAACAAATACATATTGCCATAATTGCAAAAAATTACTGATAAAACGTGAAGGTTACTATATACCAGAAATTAATATAGTAAATGGAAAATGCAAATTCTGTGGCACCCCAATACCTGGAAGATGGCAATAATTCTACCCATTATGCAAAACTCCCTTTCAAAAAAAATTGCAAAAATTAACTTTATTTTATAAAATGTTAACATTGGTTTTATGAGTTAATTATTATTAAGGATATAATATACGTTGCGTTGTATAATAACCTTTTTGGGTACCAATTCTTCTAAATTAACCCTTCCCATTGCTTACAATTCCCTGGTTCAAGGTTTTATATACAGGCATCTTGATGAGGTGCTTTCTTGTTGGCTTCACAACGAGGCAATCAGCTTTGAGAAACGCCATTTTCGCTTTTTTACATTCAGCAGACTCATAGGAACATATAGACTTAAGGGCAAAACAATAGAGTTTTTAGGCGCGGTGAAACTCCATATTGGAAGTGTTCACAAGGTAATACTTCAAAGCCTTGTAGAAAATCTTTTAAAAAGCCCATCCATAAAGCTTGGCGAAAGTAGCTGTGAGATACAAAGCATTGAAATAGAACCAATCCCAATCTCTAAAGGCCCAACCCTTGTAAAGACCCTTTCTGCCATAACCATATACAGCACCCTAATTGGAGCAGATGGGAGGAAAAAGACTTACTACTACAGCCCATTTGAAAAGGATTGGGAAGACAAGCTTTTGGACAATCTCAGGCGAAAGGCAAAGGCCCTTGGATGGGATGATGAGAAGATTTCTCTTCTAAATAGCGCTTATATAAAGCCAGCAAAAGTCAGCAAAAAAAATCTTC
>CAZMNC010000097.1:0-6132 GCA_964567535.1 uncultured Desulfobacterales bacterium
TTCATCATTTAATTTTTCATAATTATTGCTTAATGATTCCAGATTATATTTGCTAAGAATTTTTAATATGTTTTCTAACTTGTTAATATATTTTCTGGAATTCCACCAAAATATTAAACCAGAAATAAAAGCAAAAAGAAATATTATTGAAATCCATACCGAAGAAATAATCGTAGATATATAGGGATGTTTAAATAATATTATAAAAGGAAAAAATATTTCCCATTCCACCAAAGTGTACCCCATATTTTGGACCAAAGATTAGCAATTTTTAGTTTATGCTGCAAGTGTGCCATAGTAAACCTCATCTGGAGTTCTATAATCTAAGCTTTGCTAATCCTTCTTTTTGTACTGCTCCCCCAAAATCAAGACCAAAAATTAGAAAAATTTGTTAAGTCGCATATGCAACTGCTTTGCCTCCTTCTTTTTCCATCCACTCCTTAAAACACATAGAAAAAGATTTGTATCCTATAGATAAAAGAGGATACTTGCTATTGTGAAATTGAAAGAATTCCTTTATCTTTGTTTTTGCTTCCTGTAAATTATTAAATTCATGAGTCCAGATAACTTCTTCCTTAATAGTGCTTATTATTTTAGTTTCAGCATTTCTTTTAGGATTATTATAAGTGCAAATATCTGCTTTATACCAAGCTCAGAGCAGAATTTCATAAAACTTCTACTTGTAGGCTGACTTCCATGGTCACTGACAAGTTTTATCCCTTTATCCTTAGCTCCTTCAGGATAAGTGCTTCCTACAGTACTGTTATCCATTGAGCACTTGTATTCCTCAAGGATATTTCATATCATACACTATCTCCTTTGCATATCAGTCAATCACTATTATGAAATTTGTCAATCCCTGTCCCATCTATACCAAGCATTTCTCTCGACTTTGTAACTTTTGGTTTTTATAATTAATTTCTTCTTTGGAAGCAAATACTGCTGTTTCATCAGCCTGTAAAACCTCTTTTTATTTATCTGATAGCCTGTTATATATTTTCAGGTATGCCCATACCCTTCTGTATCTCCAGAAGGGATGCTCTTTAAGTAGAGTTCTTATCTGTTCTAAAAGCTCTTTCTTTATTTATTTGGTGTTTTCTTTTTTATTTCATCTGAAGTGTTTTTAGCTCTTGTTATTTATGTGTCTGTAGAAGGTGCTTTTCTATATCAAGGATATAATATTTTCCTATCAGCTCCATTGCTTTTTTATCCTTTCTATTTGCTTAGCTGGAAGGTAGAAAGAAAAACTTATCACGCCATCTGTAATATACAGTTTCACTTATCTTGTATTTTCTGTACAATTCGGCTATTGGGATTCTCCTTTAAAAAGTCCCTCAGGTACTATAGCAACCTTTGTCTCTGGAGCAAATTTTCTGTTCTTCATACTCTCCATCCTTTAGATAAGTTCTCTAAACCTCTATATCACGTCCCATTCCTTAAGGCCAATTACTCCAGCCAGTTATCAAATCTATAATTAACTTGTAAATATAATAGGACCCCTTTCATAACGTATATAAATTACCTGTTATAGGAAATTGGCTTATTCCTTATGATAGGTATATAACCTATATCATCAATCACCAGTAAATGGGGTTTGGAATAATAAAGAAGCCTTTTTGTAAGACTACCCATCTTTTAAAGAAATCATCAGATTTTCAATCAGTTTTGAGTATTCATAAAAAGAACATAGTATTTTGGCTAATACGCAAAAAAATCCTCTTGCCAAAGTACAATTTTTATTTAATTGCTTGTTTCTAAAAACTTAGATTATATTAATTGTAATTTATATTATCCCCCAATCATATACATATACATTGACTCTTTGCCAAATATTTTATCATCTAAATATGAAATAGGCTTATGTTTCACAGCTTTTATTATAATATCTTTTAGTATATTATCTTTTGCATCGTTTCTTAAAGGAGTTTTTATATCCAGTTTGTATGATGATATAAGGCAAGGTTTTAAGTGTCCATCTGCTGTTAAGCGAATCCTATTGCATTTTTTGCAAAAATGAGATGTAATAGGACTTATAAAACCTATCATCCCTTTTGCATTTTTTAATTTAAAATAATGGGCAGGCCCAGGATAAAGAGAACTTTTATCTTTAACTTCTATCAATTCTCCTATATTTTTTATTTGACTCATTATGTCTATACTTGGCACATGACATAGAAATTTATTTTCTGTACCAATAGGCATATATTCTATGAATCTAACATGAAAAGGTTCATATAGAGTTAACTTTGCAAATTCTAATATTTCATCATCATTTATACCATTAAGGACTACCATATTTATTTTTATAGGATCAAATCCTAACTCTTTTGCTTTAAATATTCCATCCCATACCTTTTTAAAGGCATCAAAACCTGTTATTTGTTTATATCTTTCAGGCTTTAGAGTATCCAAGCTTATATTAAGTCTTTTTATACCACATTCTTTTAAAATATTTATATAATCAATAAGAAGTGTTCCATTTGTAGTTATTGTTAGTTCCTCTATTCCAGATATTCTGGATAGACTCTTTATAAATAAATCTATATCTTTTCTCACAAAAGGTTCTCCACCCGTTATTCTAATCTTTTTTATTCCCATCTTAATGAAAATTTTGACAATATGCAGTATTTCTTCATAAGAAAGTATATCATGGTGGTTTAGCCTTGGAATATAATTTCCTTTGGGATTGCAGTATATACATCTAAGATTACACCTGTCTGTTATGGATATTCTTAAGTACGTAATTTTTCTGTAATAATTATCTATAAGTAAGTTATTGCTTGCCATTTTTTTACATATTCCAATATGTTATTAATGTCTTTTTTTATTTTTTGAATGGCCCGAGCTCTATGACTGATCATATTTTTTTCATCAGGACTCATCTGGGCAAATGTTTTATTTAAGGGAGGATAATAAAAAAGTGGATCATATCCAAACCCTTTATCTCCTATTAAATCATAAGTTATCATCCCCTGACATCTGCCTTCATATGTAAATGTCTTTTCGTCAGGAAAAACCAATGCAATAACACAAACAAATTCAGCTTTTCTATCTTTTATATTTTTCATCTCTTTTAATAATTTTAGGTTATTTTCAAGATCCGTAGCATTTTCTCCAGCAAAACGTGCGGAATATATACCAGGAAGCCCATTTAATGCATATACTACAAGCCCTGAATCGTCTGCTATTGCGGGATATCCAAATTTTTTTGCTATAAATCTTGCTTTTTTTATTGCATTTTCTTCAAAACTTGTCCCGTCCTCTTTTATATTTACATTTTCTATATTACATATATGATCTAAACCCACTATTTCAATCTCTGGTATCATAAACAATTTCTTAAATTCAATTATCTTACCTCTATTTTTTGTAGCGAGTACAAAATACATATCTCAATATTCATTAAAAAGATACAATATGTCAACATTTTGTTTATAATTTTTATGTCTATATCTTATTATATTATTGCTTTATAACCAAAAGAGTGGTATTTAGACAAAAAAATATAAAGAGGGTATAGTATGGCTTCAAATACTAAAAAGACCAAAATGATTCGTAAAAATAAAAGAAAACCTAATAAAGAAAATCTAAAAAAATATCTTTCTCGAATAAAACAAAATGCTGAAATTCTTAGGAAATTGGAGAGAGAGGAAAAAGAGAGTCTATAAATCTTTTACTTCTTAGTTTATTTCCCAAGGTGAATTCTATATGTAGTTTAAGAACTTCTTTAATCTGAGATAAAATAGATTTTTTTATTTTCATCGTATTTATTGAAGAATAAGGTGATTGTAAAAATCGGAGGTTTTGTATAGCTTCTGGTTCTAAGAGTACTGAATCATATTTATGTCTAAAGCATTTAAGGCATACTATACCTCCTTTATATGCAACAAATACTCCTTTCCCTTTTCCTTGGTAAGGCCTTCCACAGTTTTGACATCTTTCCAAATTTATACGATAACCTCCTATAGACATGATTTTTGCCTCAAAATTTATAAGTACAAGTTCACAATTATACTTATTATGTAACATATTCAAAGATTTTACTATTGTTTTAAACATAAGTTCATCTGTTACTCCTATAGGAAATAAAATATCTATTAATTCTATCATATAACTGGCCAATACATAGGAAGTATAATTTTCTCTTATTTTATTAAATGGCTCTATAAGTTTGCATGAATGAAGAAACCAGAGGTCCTTATTTTTCTTGTTCTCAAGCTCCATATCAACAAAACAAAATAGATCTAAGCAATTAAAAAAACGTTTTTTACTTCTTTTTGCACCCTTGGCAATACCTTTAAGTTTTCCTTTTTCTTTTGTAAAAAAGGTGACCAAGAGATCAGATTCTCTTAATTCTATCATATCCATAATTATAGAAGAAAAACGTTTTGCATTCATGCTCTTGAAATAATTACATAATGATTTAGAATAAAACAAAAAAAATAAGGAGTATAATTATGGATGATATAATCCAAAAGATCAACGAACTTCAAGAAAAAATAAAAGAAATAAAGGAGTATCTTTGACTTAGATAATGCCGAAAAAAAAGTTTCAGAATTAGAAAAATTAATGTCTTTGCCTTCCTTTTGGGAAAAGGATAAGGCTGAAATATCCAATATTTCTCAAAAATTATCTTTACATAAAGAAAAAATAGAAGAGTGGAAAAATATTAATCAAAATATAGAAGAGCTTAGATTGCTTGCTGAAATTGCTATTGAAGAGGGTGATAATACTTCATTAACAGAGATATTTTCAGATATAAAAGACTTAGAGAGGATAATAAAGCAGATGGAAATTCGGTCTCTTTTCCAAGATCCTGATGATATAAGAAATTCTATAGTTTCTATAAATGCTGGAGCTGGCGGTACTGATGCTCAGGATTGGGTCCAAATGTTATTAAGGATGTTTTTGAGATGGTGTGAAAGTAAAGGTATGGAAACCAAGATTATAGATTCTCTTCAAGGAGATGAAGCTGGTCTTAAAAGTGTTACTTTTACTGTTACAGGAAAGTATGCATATGGATACTTAAAATCAGAACATGGAATACACAGATTAGTTAGGATATCTCCTTTTGATGCTACTCGTAGAAGACATACATCCTTTGCCTCTGTTTCTGTGTATCCTGAGGTAGATACTGATATAAAAATAGAAATAAATGAAAAGGATTTAAGAATAGATACTTTCCGAGCAAGTGGGCCAGGAGGCCAACATGTGAATACTACTAGTTCTGCCGTTAGGATTGTACATATCCCTACAGGAATAATTGTGCAATGTCAGAACGAAAAATCTCAACATAGAAATAAAGAGATAGCCCTAAAAGTCTTAAAAGCACGTTTATATGAACTGGAAAAGCAAAAATTGGAGCAAAAGAAAAGAGAACTTCATGACTCACAAAAGGAAATCTCGTGGGGAAATCAGATTAGGTCTTATATATTTAATCCTTATAGAATGGTCAAAGATCATAGGACAAATTTAGAAATAGGTGACTTGGATAAAGTAATGAACGGAGATTTAGATCCTTTTATAAATGCTTATTTGAAAATGAAGGCAAGCTCTAAAAATAAAAATCAATAATAACAAAGAATATTATATTTTTATAATACTTCCAGCTCTTACATCTATATAATCTTGTTGATAATATTTTTTAAAGAGGTTCATAGCGTATTCTCCTGTGCAGTGACAAGGAGCAATCTTTTCTACTTTCATATCTTTTAGCAATCCAATGATATGTTCTATATCTTTTTTATCATATCCTTGGAGATGGAACCCGCCTAATAAAAGATGTATATTTTTATTTATATAATTTATGGTTTTTATTACCATATTAGCTATTCCAGGATGAGCACAACCTGTGATAAGAATAAGCCCTTTTTCTGTATCAAGAATTAACGCATGTTCTTTTGGAGATCTACCTAACTGGCCAGTAGAATATAGATTATCAAAAAGATATGAAGCTGAATCTATAGCTTTTACCTTTGCACCATAACTACTTATATCAAATTTAGCACGATCAGAAAAAGAATCTGGAATCCATACTGTTAAATTGGCTTTTGATTTTAATATAGAAACAAGTCCTCCTGTATGATCTCCATGTATATGAGATATAAATATATCTGTTATGTTGCTTAGGTT
>CAZMNC010000098.1:0-2775 GCA_964567535.1 uncultured Desulfobacterales bacterium
AACCACATGAAAATTATGAAGACATAAATCTATATTAAAAGAAAAGCCTCTATTATCTGACTGATCTTCTATTTTTATAGGGATATTAAAAGGTCCTTTCATATATATTTGATGTCTTATAATATATTTAAATATTGTTAATAGCTTCTATTAATGCATGTATTATTTTATTTTGTTCTTCCTCTTTTAAAAAAGGATGAATTGGAAGACTTAATACTTCCCTTGATGCCTTTTCTGCTTCAGGAAAATCACCCCACTTATAGCCTAATCCAGAAAAAACAGGCTGTTCATGTAAGCATTTTGGATAATATATTGAAATAGGAATATTTCTTTTTTGTAATTGTACTTTAATATTATCTCTATTTCTAACTCTTATAGTATATTGAGCATATACATGAGTATTTCCAAGCATAATTTCCGGTGTAACGCAATAATTTTGCAACATTTTTGAATACCTCTCCGCTATATACAACCTTTTGGTTATTTCATCTTCAAAATGATTTAATTTTACTAATAATATTGCCGCCTGAATAGTATCAAATCTACCATTTGTTCCTACAAATAAGTGTTCATGTCTCCTTATTCCTCCATGTGTCCGAATAGCTCGAATCTTATTTGCTAATTTATCATCATTTGTAAAAATTGCCCCACCATCCCCATAACATCCAAGAGGTTTTGCAGGGAAAAAACTTGTACATCCTATAAGACTTGTACCACAGCTCTTTTTTCCATTTTGCATTGCCCCAAAACTTTGAGCTCCATCTTCTATAACAGCGAGACCATATTTTTCAGCAATCTGATTAATGTAAGAAAGATCTGGCATTTGCCCAAACAGACTTACAGGAATAATAGCTCTTGTATTTGCATTTATTACTCCTTCTATTTTAGATGGATCTATATTATATGTTTTGGTATCTATATCTACAAATACTGGCTTTGCACCTACAAGCATAATTACTTCCGCAGTACTTATCCATGTAAAAGGAACAGTTATAACCTCATCTCCTGGACCAATATCTAATGCTCTTAAAGCAATTTCTAATGCCATTGTCCCACTAGCTACTGTTATAGCATGCTTTACATTTACATAATCTGCGAGTTTATCTTCCAATTCCTCTATTTCTGGCCCCATTATAAAACGCCCATGCTCCAAAACCTTCTGAATTCTTTCATTTATTTCGTTCTTATATGCGTAGTATTGAGCTTTTATATCAACAAATTCCATAACTTATCCTCCATTTCCTATAAAAATTTCTGATATATAAGATACTTTTATTTTTTTATGATTCTGCTTAGCAGAATGAAGTAAATTCATTTTACAGAAAGGGCAAAGGGTGACAATGTCTCTTTCTAAAGCCTTATTAAGTATAATATTTCCTATATCAAGGGCGAGCTTCATATCATATGCCCTAACCCCACTCCCCGCTCCACAACATAAAGACATTCTTCTATTTTCATCTAATTCAGAAAAATTTATTTTCATAGCATTTAACATAATTCTTGGTTCTTCTATAATATTTAAAAATCGTGTAAGTTTACATGGTTCATGTAAAACAAATGATCCCGCTTTAGAAAACGATAAACTTTTTCCATTTTCTAATTCCTTAATAACAGCTTCTACAAAATGAAATACTTCTATATTAAAATCTCCTAAAATGCGCGGATAATATTGTTTAAAACATTTAAAACAACTCGGACAGAGGGTAATTATTTTATTAATTCCAATAGATTCAAATCTAATCTTATTTTTTATAAAAACTTCTTTAGCTTTATCAAAATAGCCACCATCATATAAAAATATTCCGCAACATCCTTCATGGTTTATTAATTGAAAAGAAATTCCAAGAGAATCCAAAATATTTATTGATGACTTTATTACATCACCATAAAAAAAAGAGGAAATACATCCTAAAAACAAAAGAGTATCAGATTCATTATTAAAAAATTTATCATAGTACTGATCTTTATATATATACCTTTGGTATTCATTCTTTACCACCGCATTACCTTTGTGAATTATACTATCAATAATCCTTTTATGATTCTCCTTTGGAAGTAAACCTTTTTTATAAAGTATATTTCTGCCAAAATTTACAAGCTCACCTATTTTTATATTTAGAGGACATATTTCAGTACACCTTGCACAAGCATTACATGTAAGTAAGCTTACTTCCACATTATTAGTAATCTTATCATTAAGAACTTGCATAAGAGCATTTAATCTACCTAAAGGGGAATAGACCTCATTTTCTTTAATAGTAAAAGAAGGGCAAACCCCTTTTTCCATGCAAATTTCACATTTTATACATTTATCTATTTCTTCTTTGATTTTATCAAGAAAGTCCATTCATCTTTCCCCCTTAAAATATAGTATAATTTTAATATCTACAAAAAATACAAAAACATTTAAATAATAATTATATAATAGCTTATATTATAGTTCAGCTACTTATTATACACATATCTACCACCTTTTTATTAAAAAAGCACTTATCAACAAACCCACTTTTGACAAAATAGTTTTCAGAAGTATTACAGGAAAAGAAAGAATATGTCTATTTTCATAAGGAATCAATCCATTCATAGGGGACTATAAAAATTCCATGTATACTGTCATCTTTGTGCTTTATATATAAACTGGGATGTATTAGTGCATCTCTTTGAATCATAAGAGAGTAATCATCATATGCCCTGTGGGAATTTTAAGCTCTTAATCATAATCCAATTGGTGCTGTAAAATGTGCCCATTTAAGTTTATGATTTGTATTCATAGAG
>CAZMNC010000099.1:0-10773 GCA_964567535.1 uncultured Desulfobacterales bacterium
GATCAAGTACTTCTAATAAAGCAGATGCTGGATCTCCTCTAAAATCAAGACCTATTTTGTCTATCTCATCCAGCATAAACACAGGATTATTAGAACCCGCTTTTCTTATCCCCTGAATAATCCTGCCAGGAAGAGCTCCCACATATGTTCTTCTATGACCTCTTATCTCTGCTTCATCCCTTATGCCTCCAAGAGATATACGAACAAACTTCCTTCCCAATGCCTCTGCTATAGCCTTTCCAAGACTCGTTTTTCCAGTACCAGGCGGCCCAACAAAACATAAAATTGGTCCTTTATGTTCTGGATTTAACTTTCTTACAGCAAGATATTCTAATATCCTCTTTTTAACCTTTTCCAAATCATAATGATACTTATCCAAAATCTTACGAGCTCTTTTTATATCAAGATTATCTTCAGTACTTTCCATCCAAGGCAATTCTAAAAGCCAATCAATGTAAGTTCTTGCTACAGGATACTCTGCTGAAGACGGATGTATTTTTGTAAGTCTATCTATTTCCTTTTGAGCTGCCTCTTTAACATGCTCCGGCATATTTTTGTTTTTTAATTTATTCCTTAATTCCTCTATCTCAGCCATCTCATCTTTCATGCCCAGTTCTCTCTGAATGGCCTTTAATTGTTCCCTTAAATAATATTCCCGTTGACTTTTATCTATACCTTGTTTAACTTTGTCTTGAATATCTTTGCCTATCTTCGATAACTCCAGTTCTTCATTTAAAAATAATAGCGCTTTTTTCAACCTTTCTTTTATATCAATACACTCCAATATGGCCTGTTGTTTTTTTCTTTCAATATTGAGTGTTGATACAGCCATATCTGCAAGATTACCAGGCTTTTCCACTCCATCTATAAGAGGAGCAAGTTCAGGAGGAAGATGAGGTGAAATCTCTACTATCTGTTTATATACACCTCTTATACTAGCCATCATGGCTTCAATTTCCTTATCTTTGTAATCCTGTTCTTCAAGTTTCTCTATCTTTGCTTGAGGATAAGGATCAACAGAAGTCAATAAAATTATTTTTATACGAGAAATACCTTGCACCATAATAAGTGCTGTATCTGGACCTTTTGTAAACCTTAATATCTGGCATGCTGTCCCAATATCAAATATATCAGGAACTCCCTCATAAGCTTTATCAGGATCTTTCACCATAGATATGACTATCATTTTGTGAGACTTAAGTGCATCCTCAATAAGCCTTATATACTTATCTTCTCTAACCATTAAAGGAAGCACCATCTTAGGAAATATAACGGTATCCCTTGCAGGAAGTACAGGTAATATATCTGGTAGATTCATAGCAATTTCTTCCATATTCTCCTCCTATTATCTTACTTCTACCCTAATAGTCCTTGGAGCAGAACTTTGCTTTTTCATTTTTATCATCAAAAGGCCATCAAACCAAACTGCTTCTATACCGTTTCTGTCTATAGAGGCTGGAATTCGAAAAGCCCTTTCGAATTCTCCATAACCCAATTCTAATTGATGATATCTTACAACTTTATCCTCCGAAACAGGCTGATATCTTGTCCCTTTTATATAAATATAATCTTCATGCAAAAATACTTCTATATTTTCTTTCTTCACGCCTGCAAGATTAATAGCTATTATTACCTCATCTTCGGTTTCATATATATCTGATTCTGGCATCCATTTTGCTGTATGAGTAGTTAAAAAAGGCCTATTTATATTAAACATCTCATTAACAAGCCTCTGAATATGCCTGTGTATATTATCCAGATCTGTGCCAAAACGTATCTTTATTATATCCATAAATCCTCCATCAAAATAATCTATTTTGTTCTATTTTATTATTAATTACTTTGTTATACAATATTCCTAAATGCATATATGCTTTTTTTGTAGCAACCCTTCCTTTAGAGGTTCTTTTTATAAATCCCTGTTGAATAAGAAAAGGCTCATATACATCTTCAATAGTATCTTTTTCTTCTCCAATAGCTACAGATAATGTATTTATCCCCACGGGCCCCCCATCAAATTTTTCTATTATCGTTGAAAGTATTTTTCTATCCATTTTATCAAGCCCTTCTTCATCTACTTGAAGTCTGTCAAGAGATAACCTTGCCACCTCAGCATTTATAACTCCATTACCTTCTATCTGGGCAAAATCTCTAACTCTTTTAAGGAGCCTATTAGCTATTCTTGGAGTTCCTCTTGATCTTCGGGCTATTTCCCAAGCACCATCATCCTCTATATAGATATTAAGTATATTAGCTGATCTAAAAATTATCTTTTTCAAATCTTCAAAAGAATAAAAGTCTAATCTAAAAATAACACCAAATCTGTCTCTTAATGGAGATGTAAGAAGGCCTGCCCTAGTGGTAGCACCAATCAAAGTAAATGGAGAAATAGGGATCTTCATTGTTCTTGCAGAAGGACCTTGGCCAATAATAATATCTAACTTGTAATCTTCCATAGCAGGATAAAGTAACTCCTCTACTGTTCTATTTAACCTGTGAATTTCGTCTATAAATAATATGTCCTTTGGTCTAAGATTAGTAAGTATTGCTGCAAGATCTCCGGGCTTCTCTATAACAGGTCCAGAAGTACTTTTGATATTAACGTTAAGCTCATTAGCAAGCACATAGGCAAGAGTTGTCTTTCCAAGACCTGGTCCTCCATATAATAAAACGTGATCCAAGGCTTCTTCTCTCTGTTTTGCTGCCTTTATAAAAACTTTTAGATTTTTTTTTAGTTCTTCTTGCCCAATATATTCATCCAATGTTTTAGGTCGAAGACTTTTCTCGCCAATATCATCGAGAATAGGTTTAGGATCAACAAATCTATTATCTTTATTATTCATAATTAGCCAGCCATTATTCTTAACGATTCTCTTATAAGATCTTCTAAATTAAAAACCTTTATCTTAGACATAGCATCTTTTAAGGCTTTTTTTGCCATATTCTCTGGATAACCCAAATTTATCAATGCAGATAATGCGTCTCTTGCAATAAACTCATCCCAATTATCTCTATTTATCTCGGTATTTAAAATTTTATTAGACTTATCATTTAACTCTAATATAATCCGTTGAGCCATTTTTTTACCAATACCAGGAACTTTACATATACGCGTTACATCCTTATCTGCAATTGCCTTTATCAAATCTTCAGGTCCTATTCCAGACAGGATATTAACAGCAAGTTTTGGACCTATCCCAGAAACGGATATAAGCATAAGAAAAAGCCTTTTTTCCAGAAGGCTATAAAATCCAAATAAAGTTAATGTATCATCTTTAATAAGGGGATAAATATAAAGACTAACATTTTTATTATCATCTGAGAGTTTATAAAGTGTAGAAAGAGGAATAAGTATTTCATATCCAATACCATTATTTTCTATAATTACAGAATTGGAACTTTTGCTTATAATCTTTCCATTTATATAAGCTATCATTCTATGATTACCTTATTTTTATAATTTGCATGACATATTGCAACTGCTAATGCATCTGAACTATCAAACCCTATGGATTTATTTATATTCAATATAAGTTTCACCATGCTTCTGACCTGTTCCTTCGGAGCTCTTCCATAACCTACCACTGCTCTTTTTATTTGAACCGGTGTATATTCAAAAACAGGAATTCCTTCTATAAAACTTGCTATAATTATTGCTCCTCTTATATGCCCTAATTTTATAAAACTTTTTATATTCTTGGAATAAAAGATGTCTTCTATTGCCATTTCATCAGGTTTATATGATTTCATAATAGATTTCAATTCCAGAAATATATGAAATACCTTTTCATAAAAAGATAGACCCTTTGAAGGAGATATTTGACCATCCTTTAAACAAATTAATTTATCTTTATCTTTTTTTACTATCCCATATCCTGTTATCTTAGAACCAGGATCTACCCCCATTATGATCACTTAGCCATAGCCTCCATTATATCATCAGGAATATCAAAATTAGCATAAATATGACTAACATCATCTAAATCCTCAAGAGCTTGCATGAGACTTAACATTTGTTCTGCCTTTTTTCCATCAAGCTTTACAGTTGTCTTAGGAATCATTGTTATTTCTGCCAAGTTATATACTATGCCAGAATCTTCTATAGCCTTTTTTACCTTATCAAAATCAGATGGGTCACTTATTACCTCAAATTGATTTCCAGACCTTCTTACATCCTCTGCCCCTGCCTCAAGAGCGATTTCTAATAGTTTATCTTCATCTATCTTTTTTGCATCTATTACAATGATACCTTTTTTTTCAAATACCCATGAAACACATCCTGGTTCACCCATACTACCCCCATAACGCTCAAAGGCATGTTTTAGTTCTGCTACCGTTCTATTTTTATTATCTGTAAGACAATCTACCAGAACTGCTACCCCCCCAGGGCCATACCCTTCATAACTTACTTCTTCATAAGACACTCCTTCCAGCTCGCCTGTACCTCTTTTTATACTCCTTTCTATGTTTTCCTTAGGCATATTTTCTGCCTTAGCTGCTGCAATAGCCGCTCTTAACCTAGGATTTTTATCAGGATCCCCGCCCCCTAATTTTGCAGCAACTGTGATTTCTCTTATCAATTTTGTAAATATTTTACCTTTCTTTGCATCCATCAACTTTTTTTTATGTTTAATAGAACTCCATTTGGAATGTCCTGACATATAAAACCTCCTAATTTGTTTTTTTAAGTTTAAGCCCTATAACAAAAATTTCTCTGCTTTTCTTTCTTGTGCTTTTTGGTCTTATTAATTTGATATTCTCAAAATTCTGACTAACATCTTGTTTAAATTCCATAAAACCTTCTCCTTCAAATACCTTACATAAAAAATGGCCTTTTGTTATTAAAATCTTCAAGGCTATATATAAGGCTCTATAAGCCAACTCTAAAGATCTATAAACATCTACTATAGAATTACCCGTAGTTTTAGGCGCTAAATCACTAATAATCACATTCGCTTCACCAATCTGTCTTTTTAATTGCTCAGGATTTAAATCAAATATATTAGCTTTTATAAATCTAAAATTTTGAAAATTTATATTCATGGGTTCATTTATATCTATACCAACTACCTGGCCATTCAACCCAACCTTTTTTATGCAATATTGAGACCAAGACCCTGGATAACATCCTAAATCCAAAACCTTGTATCCTGAACGAAGCAAATTTACTCTTCTATCTATTTCTTCCAATTTATATACAGACCGAGCTCGCCAATTCTCTCTTTTAGCTCTTATGGTATAATAGTCTGCCCATCTTCTTTTCTTCATGTCAAAGGATTATACCAGAATATATCTATTTGAAAAGAGGAGACCTCTTTAAAGATACTAAAAATCCTTTTATAATATATAAAATTAAAGACTATATAAGGGGGAAAATATGGAAAAAGTAATAATTGATGGAGTAGAAATTCATCTAACAGAACCAGACGATGTACCTATGAGATGGGTTGGACAAGAAGATTTAATAATGCAGGTCTTAGCTGCTTGGCTTATTATAGGAGATGAAGATGTTGCTCTTAATCCAAGACTTATTGGAAAACCTGGAGTAGGAAAAACTACCCTTGCTTATAATGCAGCAAAAAGACTTAAAAAACCTGTTTATATATTTCAGGCAACTATGGATACAAGGCCTGAAGATCTTATAATAACACCTGTTATTTCAGATAATGGGAAAATAAAATATATAGCAAGCCCTATTGTATCAGCTATGATAAAAGGAGGTATTGCAATTATAGATGAAGGCAACAGAATGAGTGAAAAAAGCTGGGCATCCCTTGCTCCACTCCTTGATGCCAGAAGATATGTAGAATCTGTAGTGGCAGGTATAAAAATATATGCACATCCAGATTTTAGAATATGTACTACTATGAATGATGATGCTAGTACTTTTGAATTGCCAGAATATATTAGCTCAAGGCTACAGCCTCAAATATATGTGGACTTTCCTGAAAGAGATGAAGAGTTAATGATATTAAGAAGCAACCTTCCATTTGCTGATGATGAGATATTAAATTATGTTGTAAACTTTCTTCAAGCAGCTCATTCTGCAGATGAAAGGTATACAGTAAGAGATGGAATAAATATAGCCAGATATGCATTAAAACGTTTATCTTTAGATGAAAATAAAAATAAAAAAATAACATATCTTAAAGAAGCTGCAGCTATGATCCTTGACAAAGAAGCATTAATATATTTCTCTGAGGTAGTAGATGGATAATAAGATACAATGGAGAAATATTAGATTTTTTCCTATACTCCATAATAGAGTAGAATTTGCAATTGAGTTAAAAAAGGAGTTTGAAGAATTTTGTCCAGACTGTATTGCTGTAGAATATCCAGAAACATTAAGGCCAAAAATAATCCAGGCGATTAAAAGACTACCTTTACTGTCAGTAATATATTACAAAGAGAAAACAGGTGTATTTGTCTACCTGCTTATCGAACCTACTGATGCTCAAATTGAGGCTATAAGGCTTGCTATGGAAAATAACATACCATTTTATTTTATTGACAGAGATACAGAAGAGTATCCAATAGACAGATCACCTATGCCTGATCCTTATTCTATTACAAAGATAGGTCACTATATTTATTGTAAAACATATTTAGAATTATATCCTAAAGGCTCTATCAATACTGAAGATATTCTTAGAGAAAAACATATGGCTTATTATCTTCAAATGCTTAACAAAAAATATAAAAAGGTACTTTTTTTATGTGGACTATCTCATGTATCAGGTATTATGAATTATATTAATATACCTCCAGTTCAGGTGATAGGAAAATTAAAAAGAAAAGGGGTTGGCATTGCTCACCTCCATGAAGACTCCAGTAGAGAAATATTAACTGAAATGCCTTATCTTACTGCAATATATGAAAAATCAAGAAATAATCCAGAATGGAAAACATTAGATAGATTAAAAATAAACTATTTTCTTATAAAAGATGCAGCAAAAGAATACTATAAAAATAATAAAGAAGAAATATCTTTAAATCAGATCAAAATCCTTCATCAATTTGCAAGGAATTGGGCATTAATTACAAGAAAACTTGTTCCTGACTTTTATCAATTAGTAATTGCGGCAAGAAATGCTGTTAATGACAATTTTGCATATGAAGTATGGGAAAAAGGCAGTGAATATCCATTTCAAAAAAATAATCCAGAAATTCCTGTATTAAGGCTAAGGGGGAAAGATTTATTTTTAGATGAAAAAAGGATAAGATTTCATAAAAGAATCAAAAGCCTTAGGAGCCATTTGCTTCCCATTCCTATAAAAAATAAGATATCAAGGAAAAAGTATGGGAAAGAGTGGGCAAAAGAATTTGGAAGATATAATATATGCTCTTATCCACCTGAAGATGTAGTAATTGAGGGATTTGGAGAGTATATTAAAAAAAGAGCATTTCAAATAAAAACAGAAGATAATATTCAAATTGTCCCATTCAGTTGTTCCATGCTGGACGGTTTAGCTATAAAAGAAACAATAAGAAATTGGATTCAAGGAAAAAATAATATATATGTAAAAAATCAAATGCCTTTCAGGGGAAAAATAGGCTCTGTAGTTATCATATTTGATCCAGATCTTCCTGATAAGCAAGGGAGGGAAAATTATCCATGGCGAGTTACATGGCTTGGGGAACACAAACAGGAGTCTGATATGGCATTTTATAGTACTCCTGCAGGAGAAATAATGGAAGGCCCAGGTATTTCCAAATGTCAGTATGGAGGTTTTATGTTAACCTATCCTCCCATGAGGGTTTATGATATATGGAGAGATCGGTTTTTTGATATTGCAAGAAATAAGCCTGAAAGGCTTTTGATCGCAGCTTTGGATTATAGTATAGAAAAAAATGTTATATATGTAGCATCTACTCCTCCTTCAGGCCTTTGTAAAAATATTGCTAATCGCTTGGGAAAAAATATTATTTATATACCCATAGGGGCATTTTCTAAAATTACTTTAAGTAAAATAAGAGAATTCCATGTGTTAAACGGGCATCATGTGCGAAAATATGCTCACATGTTTATTCATAAAAGTTGACTATAAAAATCCTTTCTTTTATACTAAATAAAATTTTTGATATATGGAGTTACATATGGATATTCCCAGAAAGATAGGAATTGGAATTGTTATGATGATTCCCACTTTTGTCATATCCGGATTATTTTGGGATATATGCCATAGCTGGATAGGCGTTTTTATAGTTATAATTGCAATGGCTTTTTTATATAAAGAAATAATTACTGGTAAAATAAAAAAATTATTTAACCTCTTCCATACCCCATAAAGTATAACTTACAGGTGGAAACTCTTTTGCGTATTGAATTTCTATCTCTATTTTCCTATCAAGTCTTCTTGGGATTCCAAGCCTAATTATTCCATAAGAGGTATCCCATTCATAAAGCCTAATAAATGATCCATCATTAATATCATTAAACAATCTATCACTTATTTTTCCCATTTCATAAAATCTAGAAGGATCTCCAAAATAGTTGATCATTGTCTTTTTTATCCATTCGAATGTCTGGATAAAATCATAGGCTCTTCCGATCCTTTCATAATTTATAATAACAGCAGTCTTCTTAAGACTTCCTCCTTCATCAACAAGCACAAGTCTTTGTCTCTGCTCAACTTCATCAAATAATCTAACTTCATATATGAGGAGATCCCCTTGGGGTGTAGGAGAACTAATATTATAATTTTTAAGAATATCTATTGCCTTATCAATAGAAATGCCAGGGACAAGGAATTTTATAATTGATGGATTAAACATTTTCCTCGATGAGGGGGCCTCTGTTAATCCAATCCTTTTTTCTCTATGTGTCTTTACATTCATATCAAAATGATATGTCCAGAACACAAATGCTTTATATGAGCCTGTGGATCTGCCAGGAGCAGGGTCTCGATTTATTCCACCGAATTCAAGACCAAATTCATTTTTGTCCTTTACATATCTATAGCTTATAGTATAAGTGAATGTATCTACATCTGGAGATGGCCTCATTCTTTGGTTATTAAAAGAAAAATCCACAAGTAAATTATGAGCATTTTTATTTAAATTAATTGCTATATGAGGAGCAAAATCTGTTTCATTGGTATTTGGAGCATGCATATGTCTTATAGAAAGGGAAGGAGATATGGTTGTATTTATACCATAAACCTTAGGGGTCATGTCCAAAGCAAATACTACTTGTTTCATTATACTGGCTGATATGGGATGTATATTGTCATCTGTATCAGTAAAAGACAAAGCTAATCTGCCGTTTATAAATCTTTGAAGAGGGAAAGAAATATTTAAAGCCATTGATTTTGTTGTCTGATCTACTGTATTATCTTCATCATCTGTATTTTCTATAAACATATCTAAGTTTCCTGTAAGTCCTTTTATAAAACCAAAAAATAAAGGGCCAGATGCAGTTATACCAAATACCTCTGTATCTTTAGGATTCGAACTCTGCCAATTATCAGTGTAAAATTGTGTCCTTCCTCTTAACTCAAGTCCATTTTTAAATAACCAACTCAAATATCCTTCTATAGTTCTCCTATTAGGCGTAACATTTGCTCCTTCTGGTCTAAAATCATTAGCATATTCTTCAAATCTTATCCTATAGGAGAGAGGGATTCTATTTTCTCTGCCTCTTAACTGTAAATATAAACCCCAATCTTCTTTATTTTGACCACTCTGAGCATCTGTTATGCCATCATGATCTCCACTAAACAAACTTAGCTCTGATTCTATATCTAATCTTTGAGATAAAAATCTAAAAGGTCTCTCAAGAGCAATACTATATACCTGTTGCCGTCTACTCAAAGTGCCAATCTTTTTGTTTGCTTGTCTACTATTATTAACAAAATTAAATGAATATCTTCCTCCGTGATTATCCTCTATAAGATAGGAAAATCCTATTGTAATATTCTCATCAAAATCAAAATGTCTCCATGTCTGTTGGTCTGCCCCTACAAGGAACAAAATAGAATGTTTAATATTTCCTCCGTAATAAGGTTGAAATTCTAATTGAGCCCCCTTTAAAGATCTTTGTAATGTCCTATAACTAAAAAAAGCATAATAATCTCCTATTTGGGCTCTAAAAGGAATAAGAAAATCTCCTTTTTCCCATGTAAGATTTAATCTTTCTGGAACAAAGCCATCATCTTCTCCTGTTCTATACATAGAGTCGCTTAAAACACCAAAAAATTGACCACGTAATATATTATAAAGACTTTTTTTATATGTAAAATTTATATTAAATTCATCATATGGCTGATAACTATGATATTGATAAGGAGACGCTGTTTTATCACCAGTTACTTTATAATAATCTATTCTAGCAGTATTTGTTACAGATACACGTAGTTCCTCTGCATTTAATTGAAGAAGATAAGAAAATAAGAAAAAGAAACTCATCAAAATTATCCTTTTCTTCATAATATCCTTCCTCACTTCATTTCTTCAGTTACTCTTAGTATGTATTCATTTTCTCCTTCAAGACGTCTAAATCCTCTCTGAGGATCATTAAACTCTATTTGAGTAGTAGCAGTAACAGATACAGTACTAACTATTCTTTTTGTACCATTAGGCGAAAACAATACTTGCTGATTCATTAACTGTGTTTCCCTTATTGACATAACTCTTATTCTTGCATCCCTTGGCACCTTTTCATACATATTGTCTAAGAGCCTGGTCTTGTCATAAAAGTCATCTGCAAGATACTTGCTAAGGTCTCCGTTATTCCACTGAGAAAAGATCTCTTTCATTTTTTTCTTCATTTGA
>CAZMNC010000100.1:0-4161 GCA_964567535.1 uncultured Desulfobacterales bacterium
GTAGTAAAGCAGTTTTATTTTTAAGTTTTCCCATATGGTGTCATTTTTTGCTTCACTTTCTGATGTGGGGGAAGGAAAGATACAGGATACAGATTGATGCATTTATAATCATTCTTGGTTGCTATGGAATCCAGATTTTTATAGGGTACATGAAGCGAATACTTTGTAGTTTAAAGCAATAATTTTGACAGGATTATTATGTAAGATTAAAATTAAAAAAACGAAAAGTCATTATATAAGAAGACAAAAATGGGAAAGATTAAAGTAGCTCAAATTGGATGTGGATACTGGGGGCCAAATTTATTGAGAAATTTGGTAGCTAATCAAGAATGTGAAGTGAAACTTGTAGCAGATATCTCAGAGAAACGGCGTGATTATGTTAAAAAGTTTTATCCAAATATAAAAACAACTGCAGATGCTGAAGATATATTTCAAGATCCTGAAATAGAAGCTGTAATTATTGCTACCCCTGTAAAAACTCATTATGAACTTGCAATACGGGCACTTAAAAGTGGCAAACATATATTAGTAGAAAAACCGATGGCAACCTCAGTAGCAGAAATTGAGGAGATAGGCACCTTAGCAGCAAAAAAGAATTTAGTTGCTATGGTTGGGCACACATTTTTATATAATCAGGCGGTTAGATACTTAAAAAAGATAATTGATTCTGGTGAATTGGGAGATATTCGTTATATTTACAGTCAAAGACTTAACTTGGGACGAATTCGTTCTGATGTAGATGTGGTCTGGAATTTGGCTCCTCATGATATAAGTATTGTTCAATACTTGCTTGATGATCTTGAACCTATTTCTGTAAGCAGAAAGGGTATGGACTATATACAAAAGGGAATAGAAGATGTGGCTTTTCTTTATATTGAATATCCTAAGAAGATTATCGCTCATATACATGTAAGCTGGCTTGACCCGAGAAAAGTAAGGCGTATGACAGTAGTAGGTTCAAAGAAGATGGTCGTTTACGATGATATAGCTGAAAATAAAATTGCCATATATGACAAAGGAATTGATCGGATGGCTATATTAGGACAAAATATGGACTATGATACTTCGGACTTTTTTAAATTTAACTATCGGTCAGGTGATGTGCTCTTGCCAAAAATTGACTTTGAAGAACCTTTGAAAGTAGAGATAGAGCATTTTTTGGATTGCATAAAAAATGGTACTCCTTGTTTAACAGGTCCAGAACACGCAAAAAAAGTGGTAAAAATTTTATCCTCTGCAAGATGAACAGCAATGAATAAGCCGATAATCCTTGAAGCTCAGATCAGAGATGTAGTTTTTGGTAAGAATGTTAAGATTGTGAAACCTGTAAACATTTATGAGTGTTTTATTGGGGATGATACGTTCATAGGGCCATTTGTTGAGATTCAAAAAGGGGTCAGAATAGGGGCAAGATGCAGGATCCAGTCACATGTTTTTATATGTGAACTTGTTACAATTGGTGATGATTGTTTTATTTCGCATGGTGCAATGTTTATAAATGATACTTTTAAAACAGGAGGGCCTGCAAGAGGAGATAAGAGCCTTTGGAAACCAACTATTATAGGCAAAAATGTGGCAATAGGAACAAATGCTACTATACTACCCGTATATATCTGCGACAATGTAGTGATAGGTGCAGGTTCTGTAGTAACAAAAGACATTAAAGAGCCAGGAATATATGCTGGAAATCCTGCTCGTATGCTGCGTAGATTATAAAAACAAAATAATTATACTAAAAAAATCCTATAGGAAGTTAACATGAACATCCCTTTTGTTGATTTAAAGGCACAGTACCTGTCAATAAAGTCCGAAATAGATCAAGCTATTCAAAAAGTGATTAATGATACGGCTTTTATTAATGGAAAGTATGTAAAGGAATTTGAAGAAAATTTTGCTTCTATTTTGGGAAGGAAATATTGTGTTGGAGTAGGAAATGGGACTGATGCTTTATTTATTGCTCTTAAGATCTTGGGAATAGGAGAAGGTGATAAAGTAATAGCCCCTGCCAACTCTTTTATTGCAACTTCAGAAGCTATAACTATGACAGGAGCAGAGGTTGTTTTTGTGGATGTAGATCCTAAAACTTATAATATATCGCCAGAAAAGATAGAAGAAAGAATATTAGGTATGAGCCCTGAGCAAAGAGTTCGATTAAAAGCTATTATACCCGTGCATTTATTCGGTCACCCTGCTGATATGGATAATATTCTCGATATTGCAAAAAGATATAATTTGTTTGTAATAGAAGATGCGGCTCAGGCTCATCTTGCGGAATACAAAGGTAAAAAAGTCGGAACTTTTGGTGATATTGCTTGTTTTAGCTTCTATCCAGCAAAGAATCTTGGTGCCTACGGAGATGCTGGCGCAATTCTCACAGATAATGAAGAGTTGGCAATTAAAGCGCGCATGTTTGCTAATCATGGCCGAATAGAGAAATATAATCATGAATTTGAGGGTATTAATAGTAGAATGGACGGTATACAAGGAGCAATTTTAAATGTAAAATTAAAATATCTGCCCAAATGGACAGAAATGAGACGTAAATTGGCCTTTCTTTATACCAAGTTGTTGGCGGAATACGAGGCTATTTCTGTCCCTATAGAGGCTGAGTATGCGAAACATGTGTATCATCTTTATGTGATAAGGATAAAAGAAAGAGATAAGTTAAGAGAATATTTAAGATCCAAGGGAATAGCTACTGGTATTCATTATCCTGTCGCTTTACCAAATCTTAAAGCATACAAATACCTTGGTCATAAACCTTCTGATTTCCCTGTTTCAAGTAAATATCAGCATGAGGTATTAAGTTTGCCCATGTATCCTGAACTAAAGGAGGTTCAGATTCATTACATTGTAAATTGTATCAAGGAGTTTATCTATGTATAGGGGAAAAAGAATTTCTTTGGTTATACCAGCCTACAATGAAGAAAAATTAATCAAGCCTACGCTCGAGAGTGTTCCGGACATAATCGATAAAATATATGTAGTAGATGATGGTAGTACTGATAATCAGAATGAAGTAGTTCTTGCTTGTGCAAAAGTCGATCCTCGGATTGAGCTAATAAAGCATGAAACCAATCAAGGACCTGGAGCAGCAGTAATAACCGGTTATCTTAAATCCCTAAAAGACAACTATGACATTGCTGTGGTGGTCGGGGGAGATAATCAGATGCTTTTGGATGAAGTAACAAGATTTTTGGATCCGATAATAGATGGTAAGGCAGATTATGTAAAAGGAAACCGTTTTTTACTCAGCCAACTTGATGATACATTGGCCAAAATGCCCAAGATTCGCTTGATCGGAAATTGGATGATAACATTTTTATCAAAAATTGCTTCCGGGTATTATAAGATTATGGACTTTGTGGATGGTTATACTGCTATATCCAAGGAGGCTATAGAAATAATTGATTGGTCAAAAGCGTGGAAGAAATATGGATACCCCATGGATTTCCTTATTAGGATGAATGCTTACAATTTAAGAACAGTTGATGTCCCAAGAACTGCTGTTTACCTTCCTGGAGAAAGACAATCTCAAATAAAGGGATTTAAGTATTTTATAGAGTGTACTCCTATGCTTTTAAAAGGTTTTTTCTGGCGACTCAAGTTTAAATATCTTTATAGGGATTTTCATCCATTGTTTCTGTTTTACTGGTTAGGAATTATTCTATTTCCATTAGGCTTTTTATTTGGTCTATATTTGCTTGTAGATAAGCTTTTCTTAGGAGGATACGCTGTCACAGGTTCTCGTTCAGTCCTTGCAGCCCTTCTGATGCTTATGGGTATCCAATTTTTTCTTTTTGGTATGTTTTTTGACATGGAAGAAGGAAAAGAACTTGGTAAAATTTTATGGAGAGAAACAGACAAAAATAAATAATTTGAATCGGTAAATGTTACTGTTTTTTAGTTTTGACAGACAGTTTCAAAAAATTCTTTATATCTTTTGCTTATAATTTTCCAATCAAAATTGTTTGTTATATACTTACGTGCTTCTGTTTTTATGACTTTAAGAGAATCATAATTTTTTAGTATGTATATTACCTTCTCTGCTATATCTTGTGAATCTCTTTGTTTGACAATAAATCCTGTTTTTCCATCTTTTATCAAATCGGTTATTCCTGGAATATTTGTAACCACTGTAATACATCCGCTACTCATTGC
>CAZMNC010000101.1:0-3830 GCA_964567535.1 uncultured Desulfobacterales bacterium
AGTTATAGAGATTATAAAAAGATTATGTAGGTGAGGAGGTTGCTATGTCAATGATAGAGGTGAATCCTGAAAATGTAAAAGAAGTAGATATGGTGGTAGCAATTCCATCTTATAATGAGGCAGATTCTATACGTTTTCCTGTGATCCAGGCTGATAAAGGGATCATAGAATACTTTCCTAATAAGAATGCAGTTATTATTAATTGTGATAATAATTCTCCTGATAATACAAAAGAAGTATTTTTAAAAACTCATACAACTACTCCAAAAATATATATATCTACTCCTCCTGGAGTGAAAGGAAAAGGAAATAATTTTAAAAATCTTTTTAAAATTGTTTTGGAACTTAAAGCTAAAGCTATTGTAGTAATTGATGCTGATTTAAAAAGTATAACTCCTGAATGGATTAAACATCTTGCTGAACCATTGTTTAATGGTTTCTCTTATGTTGCTCCATTATATGTCAGACATAAATATGATGGTACTATAACAAATGGGATAGCTTATCCTCTTACAAGAGTTCTTTATGGGAGAAGGATAAGACAGCCTATAGGTGGAGATTTTGGATTTAGTGGAAAATTGGCTAAGATATATTTTGAAAGTAAACTTTGGGATGATAATGTTGCTAATTTTGGTATAGATATATGGATGACAACATTAGCAATATGTAATAAAGTTAGAGTTTGTCAATCATTTATGGGAAAGCCAAAAATACATAGGGTAAAAGATCCTGCAGCAGATCTAGGACCTATGTTCAGACAAGTTATAGGGACAATGTTTAAAATGATGATTCATTTTGAGTCTTTTTGGTCAAAAATTAAATATAGTAGACCTACTGCTATTTTTGGTTTTGGTCTTGGTGAAACAGAGATGCCCCCTGAAATAAAAGTAAATGTAGATAAATTAAGAAATAAGTTTCATGAAGGATATAAAGAATATGCTTTAATATGGGAGCAGATATTAAGTAAGGATGTTTATAGAAAGTTATTAGAGATAAAAGACTTAAGTGAAGATAGATTTAATTTTCCTGTAGATCTGTGGGCAAGACTTCTTTTTGATATTGCTGTTTCCTATAGAGACGAAATCGTAGATAGAGATATTATGATGGAGTCTTTAATACCTTTATATTTTGGAAAAACTTTGTCTTTCGTAAAGAAGACAAAGAGAATGTCTATTGCTCAAGCGGAAGAAGCCATTGAAGAGGAATGTATGGTGTTTGAAACAGCAAAACCCTATCTTATAAATAGGTGGAAAGAAACTAGGCTTAATAAAGCTTCTATTGTTCAGGCCCAAAGGGTTTAACCATTATTATAAGTGCTGGTAATAAAGCCAGATCTGCAATAAGAGCTACTATCATAGTAAGACCTGTAAGAAGCCCAAAATATATAGTGGGTATAAAATTAGAAAATATTAATATAGAAAATCCAACTGTAATTACAAGTGTTGTATAAAACATTGCATATGCTACAGTATCATGACATTTATGCATTGTTTTTAAATAGTTTTTATGGATACTAAATTCTTGTTCAAATCTATGTATATAATGAATAGTATCATCTACAGCTATTCCCATACTTATAGATGCGATAGTTATTGTCATAACATCAAGATGTATATTAACCCATCCCATAAATCCTAATATAAATATAACAGGCAATATATTAGGAAATATTGCTAAAAGAGATATTTTAACAGATCTAAATAACATTAAAAACATGAGCATAAGAAGTAATGCTGTAAAGCCAAGAGTCATTATTTGGGATTTAAATAAACTTTGTAATATATTATTATATAAAACTAGTACTCCCGCAAGATGAAACTGATTTTTTTTAAGCCCTATTTTATGAATTAGATCATAATTTATTTTCTTTAATAAAGCATTTCTTCTTAAAGATTTATCAGAATCCCTGACTCTTGCAACAAAATGGGCTTCATTATATTTTATTGAAACAAATGGTTTTATAATCATATCTTTGAATTTTGGAGGCAGTTTTGTATATAAAAGAGCAAGTTCAAAATTATCTAATGGCTTCCCTCCATTAAGTCTTTCTACTATTTTTATAAAAGTAGCAAGAGATAATACTTTTCCTATATGAGGTAAACTGGCAAGATAATTATGTACTTTTTCAATCAACTTTATTTTATCATATGTAAACCAGTACTGAGCTTTATTTACTGGTTTTTCAAATTCTTCAAATTCATCAAATATATTTCCTGTATTATTACTATTTTTAGTTGTGTCTATAATATTTTGATGTTTCTTGGACTTTTTAAATTCAACAATTACATCAAGAGGAGTTGTTCCTCCCAATTTCTGATCAATAAACTTAAGACCTTTATATATCTCTGTAGTATGTTTAAAATAATTAATGAAACAATTTTCTACTTGAAGTTTTGATATGCCTACTAAGCTTATTATCATGACCATGATACTTATTAATATAATTACTCGCTCATGTCCGTCTACCAATTTTGCAAAGATTTTTGTAATAGCAAATTCTGATTTTCTTTTTGGTAAAGGAGTTACTTTTTTAAGTAACATAACCTCTGCTGGAAAAAAGATAAATGTTAATAGAAGAGATACTAACAAACCAACACTCATCATCCATCCAAATGTCCTTACAGGCTTTATATTGCATAGCAAAAGCGAAGAAAAGCCTGCAATAGTAGTTAAAGTTGTATACAAACAAGGAGTAAACTTGTCTTGGATAGTATTCCTTACTAATATCCTATTGGAAGCTAAAGGATTATTAGAATGAAATTCTTCATATCTAACTATAAGATGTATAGCTATTGCCATTGTAAGTATAAGTTGTAGGGAAATAAAATTAGAAGAAATAACAGTAACTTCCCAATCAAAGATCCCAAGTATCCCCATCATAGCAATTACGGAAAAAGCGCAACATAACATTGGTAAAATAATCCATCTTATCTTTTTAAATGTGATTCCAAGAGTTATAACCATAAATAAAAAGACGCCGATACCAAATACTTTGAGGTCATTTTTTATAAATCTTACTAAATCATTTGCTATCATTGGAAGTCCGCCCAAAAATAATTGGGCATTTTTTCGATACTTGTTCATAATAGCTCGTATGGTAACAATATCCTTATGTCTCCACTCTCTTATTTTATCTAAACGTTTTCTTATTTGCTTTTTTAAAGTTTCATATTCTATTTTTTCCTTTTTTGTGAGTCCTTTTTTATATAATTTTTTAACAAGTTTATCTCTTCTATCTATTAATTTTTCATAGATCTTGTCAGATTTGAGAATAACTTCTAGGGCTGTTGCATCTAATTCAGGACTTACTAATAAATTTTTATACAAAGGGCTATTTTTGAATTCTTCTTTTGCAAGCTGTATATTCACATTAGGAGATTCGAGGGTAGGAATATTGTTTATAAAGTCTTTTATATGCATCTTTTTTGCGGTTTCTATAAGAGGTACATTTAGAATGCTAACCACATTTTCTACTCTTTTCATCTTATGTCTTATATCTCGACTTAAATGAGCAATATCTGCCAATACCTGAGGCGAAAACAAATCTTTATTATAAGGTTTATAGGTAACTACAAGAAAATCTTTTACCCCATATCTTTTTGATATAATACGCCAATAAAGCAAATCTTTGTCATTTTCATTTAGAAGGGTTTCTGCAGATGCATCTATTTTAAAATCTCTGGCATGATATCCTAAAAAAAGGTTCTATTGATGATCTTTTTAAGGAATTGGAAAAATTAACCCAAACATCAAATAAATAAGAAAAAAAATGAAAAAGCTTTTCTCAAAAGGAATAGACTTATTTGACAGGATTGTATTAGGGCATCCTC
>CAZMNC010000102.1:0-5249 GCA_964567535.1 uncultured Desulfobacterales bacterium
CGAGGAAAATATATATCTCATATATGGAAAAATAAGACAAAAGCATGGGATGGGAAAACAGAATATTATGCAGTTGAAAGTGATAGGGATAGAACCCCGAGAAAGCTTAAGATTCATCTTGATGATGGTAGAATATGGGAAACAAAAAAATACTATTGGAGATGGCCAACAACTACAGATATAGTCCCTCCTGATATAGTAGAGAGACAGCTTCATCCGAGAGGAGGTAAAGGGCTCCAAGAAGACTGGAATGAAATAATAGGATTCAAAGCACCTGACATTGTGGGAAAAATTGCTCCAGAGATAAAACCGGGTCTTATAATAAATGGGGAAAACTACAAGCAATATTCAGGATTAAAAAAACTTATGCCTGAAGATTTATACCAACGGCTTAATCCAAAAAGCTATATGCCTCTTCCAGAAATAGAAATAGTTCCCACCAGAAGTATATATCCTAATAAATGGTGGATTAAATTTACAAGAAAATATAGCAAAAACTGTTGTATAGCAAAAGATAGCATAGCACTTATCGGATGGATTGCAGGAAGCCCTTTCCCAAGACCTGATATAAATGATCCTAAACGTGCTGGACTCCAGATTATATGGAATCATGACAAGCTAGACATCATGGGAGATGCCATTAGATTTGCCCCTATATACTGGGATATATATAACGCAAAAGGGAAATATGAAAGGACATATCACTTCCATGTTTGGTACTTTAGAGAAACAGGCAGAACACATATAGATCCAATGCCAACATGGGGAAAAAACAAAGAGGGAATATTTGAATGGATGGTAAATTACTTTGGTTATCCAGAAGATATTAAAGGAGTATCTCTATTTAGAGTTCGATATCTTAATACAAATAAACCAGACCTTGTTAATATGTACAATCCAGGAATGAGGAGAACGAGAAAACTTTCTGGTACAGATCTTTTTGATCCTCTTTTTGGCACAGATCTTATATCTGACGATTTTAGAGGATATTGGCAGAAGATATCATCAACTATTTTTCCAAACGATTACAGACTTGTTGAATTCAGAGAATATCTCCTTCCATCCATTGGTCCTTATGGATATGCAAGATATTATCCAAGGCTTGGAAAAACTTATTGGTGCTTCGAAAGAAGACCTATCTATGTGGTAGAGATAAAATCAAAAAATAGAGATTATATATATTCTAAACGGATTTTATACATTGATGCAGAAAGCTTTATGTTACTTCATGTTCAAAACTATGACTGGGAGGGGAGACTTTGGAGAACATGTACCCAAGGAATGGTATGTGAACCAGAACTGGGAATCTTCTATGGAGATGTAAGCCATGTTATTGATCATAAGCGAAAACACTCTACAATGCTCCATTGGTTGCCAACGTGTTGTTGCAGGTGGATTACCCCATCTTTTCCAGATAGATTTTTTGCAGGGATAGTCAGGTAAAATGTATCTTGCTGGTATAGACATAGGATCAACTACAACAAAAGTGGTTATCCTAGATGAAAGAAAACAGATCCTCTCAAAAGAAATCTCTTTAACTTCTTCTAACCCTGCAAAAACAGCTAAGTTTGTCTTAAAAGAGGCCTTAAAGAAATTACGGATAAAAGATGTTGATATTATTACTACTACAGGCTATGGAAGATATTCTTTATCTTTTTCAGATCAATCTATAACTGAGATAACATGTCAGGCTATAGGAATATTTTCACTTCAAAACAGAGTGAAAATGATAATAGATATAGGTGGCCAAGACAGTAAAGTTATTAAATTAGATGAATTTGGTAACATTATTGGATTTAATATGAACGACAAGTGTGCTGCAGGAACAGGAAGATTTCTGGATATGATAACAAGGGTATTAGATATAAATATAGAAAAACTTGCAAAACTTGCCTTAAAGTCCAAAAGTCCTGCTCATATAAGTAGTGTATGTGCTGTATTTGCTGAATCAGAAGTTATATCACTCATTTCCTCAGGAGCTAAGAAAAGTGATATTGCTGCAGGGATTCATGGAGCTATTGCTAATAGAATAAGCGGGCTTGCTAAGCCATTAGGAATAACAAAGGATATTGTGTTTACTGGTGGAGTGGCCAAAAACAGGGCAATGAAATTTTTTTTGGAAAAAACCTTAGAAATAAATATCGAGCTTCCAAAAATAGATCCTCAATTTACAGGAGCATATGGAGCAGCAATTGCTGGGTTTAGTAGGCTAAAAAATGATATTTGAAAAGCTAATAAAAAAAAGAATAACACATATAGAGAAACTAAAAGAAAAAGGAAGAAAAATAATAGGATACTTTTGTTGTCGCTTTCCTGTTGAAATTGCTTTTGCTTTGGATCTTATCCCAATAAGAGTATTTCCTATATCTGGTTTATATGAACAAACAGGAAGTGAGTATATTTGGGAAAGAATGTGTCCTTTTAGTCGGCTTACAGTAGGCGAATTTATAACAAAAGGAACATTTTTGAATAAATTTGTGGATATAATTAGTGGAGCAGTAATATGTCAGGTTGTGCACAGAATTTTAGACATACTTCAAGTTTACCTAAAAAAACCTACCCTTATACTAACTTATCCTCTAAAACGTCCTTTAGAGCAAAATCATACAAAACTATTTCACTTAGAAATAAAGTGGTTGAAAGAGGAACTCGAAAAAATATCAGGGAAAAAACTGGATAATTTGAAGCTTAGAAACTCGATAGAAACTTATAATAAACTAAGAACACAACTTATAATGCTTCATTCTGATTATGTAGAAGATAAAATAAATATAAAATATGAAGATTTTTTAAAAATCATCCAATTAAGCCAATTTCTTGCTCCTTTTGAGACATTGAAGTTAATAGATAAGATAAAAGAAAAAAAATATAAAAAAACAAAAAAGATATCCAGAGACAAAAAAATAATAATATCAGGATCCATGATAATTCCTGGATACGATACAATAATAAAAATAATAGAGGAATGTGGAGGTAAGATAGTAGCTGATGATACATGTTATGGAATGCGTTCTTTATACGAGTTAACAGTAAAAGACTACAATATAGAAAATATTTCAGAAGCATATCTTAATGCACCACCTTGTAGTGCAACTCAATGCATTAATTATGAAAAAGATGAACATATTAATTTTCTAAAGGAATTTATCAATAAGTATAATCCTGACGGAATAATTTATCACACACTTAGATTCTGTGACCCTTATTCATTTAAAACAAACGAAATAAGGGATTTGTTTAAAAATATACCTTTTTTACCATTACACACTGATGTTAGTATTTCTGAATCTCAAAGAGTAAAAACAAGAATTGAAGCATTCTTAGAGTCTCTCACTTTTAAAGGGGAAATCTATGGAAGGTCAGTTTTATGATTGGAAGATTTCCTTACCTCAACTTTTGGGCAAATTTATAGAACTAATAAGAAATCCGTTATTTATTCCCAAATTTATAAAACTAAAAAGTCTGTCTCTTTTAGATGGTAAAAATGTCTCTGCTAAAAAGATGCTATCAGATTTGCTTTTTTATTTAAAAAGATATCATCATGTGCTTGACTTTAGAAATGACTATGAACTCATTAGTGCTTTTAAACATAGATGGCTCCAGTTTTCAACACTTGATAGGGTAAAAACCTTAAGAAAGTCAGGAATTCCTATAGTCATATGCGCACAAGTATTTCCAGAAATAATATACGGATGTGGAGGTTCAACCTTAGGTAGTTTAACCCCTTATTTTTTAGAGTGTCATCTTGCTGGAAAGTATTCTTATCAAAAAAAAGGTCATGAATTTTGCTCATTTGAATCATGCCCTGGAGAACCAGTAATACCAATACTTGTCTTTGAAAAAATTTTACAAGCAGACCTTTTTCTTATGTGTACTCATACTTTTATGGGAGATGTTCCCTGCATTTATAATCTTATGAGAAGATACAATATCCCTTTATATTATATTGATTTTCCCTCAGGTCCTTACAACAAAAAGCCTTGGCTTTTGGAATACTTGGCCAATGAGTTAAGAAAAGCTGTAAAAAACATAGAGGAGCTTTTTGGAAAAAAAATTACAAAAGATGATATTGTTAAAGGTATCAAGATGATAAATAATGTTAGAAGAACATATATTGAATATAATAATATTATCCTTTCAGCAAAAGTGCCTCCTATTTCTAGTTTTGAGAACTCTATTATTCAATCCTGCATAGTAGATATGCAAGGAGACCCTGTTGCTTTGACTCAAGCTATGAAAGATCTAAATAATGAACTTAAAGAGCGTGTTAGAAACAATAAAAAAGCAATTGGGGTAAGCGATGATCCTATAAGGATTTATGCCGCTGAAAAGTCGGGTTTTGATCTTGCAAGTTTAAATCTTATAGATGACTTAGGAGCAATACTTATTGGGCCAGAGGTTTGTGAAATCATGTATCTTTGCGGCCTTATTGATGAACACAAAGATCCTTTTGAAGCAATTGCTGAGTATTATATTAAATGGATATGGGCACCAACAGTCCCTTTAAAAGATAGAGCAAAATGGTTCATGAACAGAGTAAAACAAGTAAATGCAGATGGAGTAATCTTTACAGGCGTATGGGGATGCCAATGGGATCCAGCATATAGAAAATATCTTTCTGATCTTTTGCAAAAGGAACTTAACATTCCTTCTCTTTTCCTTGAATTTGAAGATATTCAGTATGAATTTACAAATAATGGGCGTTACAAAATTAAAGAACAAAATAGAACCCGAATAGAGGCGTTTATAGAAATAATAAGAAAAAAGAAATTTAATAATTTTATCAACAGCTGAAGCAGAAGCTAAGTTAAAGTAAAATTTTATGTCGATATAAAAAATAAACTTAGATATTAAAAAAATAATATCAAATAACAAGATAAAACATATTTTTTTAAGTGTTAAGCTAATTATATTTTGTTTATTTTATTAAAAAGAAATTTTTTATTTGAAGATTGTATTCTTTGCTTCTTGTGCTACCAAGGATTCAAATAGAAGGTCTATCTTGTTTAGGATAAAATAAAACTCTTACTATTTTTATATGTATTTACTGCATGTTAGTTGATGATAAATATTTTATATACATATCTATAATAAGCTTCCAATTTTGCTGAGCCTGTTCGAAAAACATATAGGGAGAAGATATTGAAAGGGCTGTTCCTTGTTATTAGCTTAAAAAAACGAAAGGAAGAGGAACAGCCCATGAGAAAGGAAAGCCATTACAAATACATTTCTGTTAATGAGATAAACAT
>CAZMNC010000103.1:0-9931 GCA_964567535.1 uncultured Desulfobacterales bacterium
CGAAATGGATTGACTTCTGACTCCTGATAAAAATAAACATATTTCTTTCTTTTCCTGTAATGCTTCTGAAATTTTTTATCAAAAGTGGGTTTATTTACTAAGTGCTTTATTAATAAAAAAGGTGATAAAAATATGTGTATGCCAAAGGCCGCTGATTAATAAAAAATATAATTTTGATTTATGAAATTGAAAATCTACCATCATCTTGAAATGTTATTGGTTCTTCAACTCTTTTTTCTAACCAGCCTGCTTTTGCATTTTTTCGTATATCGAATTTTGGCACATAAGGCTTTATATCAATAAGAGGGGTACCATCTACTATATCTAATTCTGCAACATATAATATATTTTCTTCTATTTTTATAAGTCTAACAATAGATATACCTATTGCATTAGGTCTTGCAGGTGCTCTTGTGGCAAATACTCCTCTTGGTTTTGGGTCAAGGAAGGGTTTAACAATTAAATTTGATTTTCCTGCCTTGTGAAAATGGTAAATAACTAAAATGTGAGAAAAGCCTTCAAGATCTTTTAGGCCTTCTTTATATTCAAGAAATAATTCAATTTTTCCCACAATATCCTTTGCAAATATAGGTTGTATAGGAGCTCCTTTTGGTTGTTTTATCGGAGAATGTATAACCCCTATTGGATTATAACATATTTTATTCATATCTCTTTGCCTCTTTTATAAATAGTTTTACTTTTCGAGGATCTTTTTTTCCTTTATTTTTCTCTACTCCAGTTATCACATCTACTGCAAATGGTTTAACCATAACAATTGCTTTGTAAACATTTTTTGGGGTAAGGCCACCTGCGAGTATTACTGGAATATCTAAAGAATCTCTAATTTCAGCCGCTATTTTCCAGCTAAAAGTCATGCCTGTACCCGCAGGCATAGATTTAGTAGCTGAATCTAAAACTAGTGCATCTACTCCCATATTTTTATAAAGATAACATAATCCTATAGGATCTTCTATTTTAGATAACGGCTTTCCTGTTTCAATACTAAACCTAACTGCTTTTATTACTTTTATCCCAAAAGATTTAACCTCTGAAATAATCTTTTTAGTAGTATCAAAAGATTCATTTCCATGTAGCTGGATCACATCTGGTTTTAAGATCTTTGCTATATCTATTACTGTTTTTATGCTATCTCCAACTACAGCAACCTTTGATACAAAAGGTGGCACTTTTTTCATAAGTTCTTTAGCTTCATCTATTGTCAGGTTCCATGGTACAGGAACAGGATAATTTACTACAAAACCCAATGCATCTGCACCCTCAGTTATACATATATCCATATCCTCTTCATTTGTTATCCCGCATATCTTTACTCTTGTCATTAGGTCATCCTATGTAAATGAGATTATTTAAAAAATTATTTATATTATCAGAAAGCATAACCATTGTCCCAACAAGAACTGCATCTACACCAGCTTTTTTTACTTTTATAACATCATTTGCTGTGCTAATAGAGCTTTCACTTATAATTGGTTTATCTTTGGGACAATATTTTATAAGTTTTAATGTAAGTTCTACTCCTGTGTCATCTGTTTCTAATATTTTTATGTCTCTGTTATTTATTCCTAAAATATCTGTATCTATGTCTTGTATCTTGTTTATATCTTCTAATGTATGAACTTCTACCATTGTTTCGATTCCACATCTTTTCCCTGTTTCTACAAGATTTTCCAATTCTTTTTTGCTTAATATAGAAGATATAAGAAGAATTGCAGATGCTCCTATTTTTGAGGATTCTTTGATTTGTTCTTCATCTTTTATGAAATCCTTATGAAGCACAGGTACGGAAGTATTTTTGATTATCTTTTTAAGAAGATCCATACTGCCACCAAAGTGTTCAGACTCTGTAACAACACTTATCCCTGATACAGGGCAAGAAAGCATTTCTTTTAGTATATCTAAAGGATCCCTATTTTTAATAAGATCTCCTTTTTTTTCTGATCTTAGTTTTATTTCTGATATTACAGGGAAAAGCCCTTTTCTTTGAGTATTTTTTATAGCTTTTACAAGAGACATAACTAATATTTAACTAATATTTATTAGATAGAGTAATAAGTTCATTAAGCTTTTTCATAGCAGCTCCTGAATCTATTAATTTGTTTGCTCTATCTATCCCCTCTTTTATGCTTTTAACAGAACCGCTTACATATAAAGTTGCAGCACAATTTATTACTAAAAAATCCCTTTTTGCTCCTTTTTCTTTATTAGAAAATATATCTGTTATTATTTTAGCGTTATATTCTGGAGTTCCTCCTGCTATATCCTCTAAACTATATCTTCTTAGACCAAAATCCTCTGGAGATATTTCATATCTTTTTATAATACCATTTTTTACTTCTGCAATAGAGGTTTTACCCACAATAGATATTTCATCAAGCCCATCCAAACCATGTGCAACAATAACGTGTCTGAAATCCATATGGGATATTACTTCTCCAATCATGGGAACAAGTTCTGGCTTGTATACACCCATCATATGGTTTTTGGCACCAGCAGGATTTATAAGAGGTCCTATTACTGTAAAAAATATAGTTTTGATTCCCAATTGATCTTCTGGAATAAACACCTTCATCATAACAGGATGAAAATTAGGGGCATAGAGGAAACAAATTCCTATTTTAGCTAAAAATTCGGATGCCTGATCAGGTTGAAGATTTATATTTACTCCAAGTGCTTCAAGTACATCCGCACTGCCTGAGGATGAAGATATTGATCTGCTTCCATGTTTTGCAACAGGGACTCCAGCTGATGCAGTAAGTATGGCATTTGCTGTACTCACATTAAATGTTGGAAAACCTCCGCCTGTGCCACAAGTATCTGTAATTTTTTCTGCGGGTATAATGGTATTTAAAGGGATACAGTATTTTCTCATTGCCTTGGCAAGTTCTGCTACCTCTTTTACACTGGGGCCTTTTGATGCCAATGCTACCAGGAAACCTGCAATCTGTGCATCTGTTAATATTCCTTGATTTATAGCATCTATAAATGAAAATATATCATTGCTGCTTAAATCTATACCTTGAGAAAGCTTTGAAAGAATAGATTTTGCTATATTTTTGCTCTCTTGAGGAATTTCTTTTGGGCCTTTTATATGCATTGGAGGAACAAGCCCTTCTGATAAATCAAAAAATTTGTAAGTCTTAAATGTCATCATAGTTTTTGTTGAAATAAGCCCTTCTATTTTTTGAAATTTATCAGTAACTATATCTGACATATTCTCATATTCTTTTACTTGTACCTTTGCTACAAGATCGTAATCGCCTGTAACAGAGAATACCTCTTTGACCTCCTCAAAGGCACCTAATATGGATGCCACATCATGAATTTTACCTTTCTCTACCTTTATCAATACAAGTGCTGTTACCATAAATAATAAATACCCCCTGATTTTAATCTATTTTATATTTTCTGCGATAAAATTTGATTATCTTTTCATCTGGTACTTGTCCCTTTAATAGAATTGCAATACTATCTGTATATTCTTTATATGAGACAATTTTGCCGTTATCTATATCTATTGATATAAAACCGCTTCCTTCAACAGTAATTCTTTTGCCCTTGCTAAAAGGTGTTAAAGAAGTAAAAGATAGCTCCCATTCAAATGCTATATTATTATTTTCTGAGATAACATTCTTTGGAATAAAAGTATAATCTTTAGCCTCTTCATGGCATCTTTTATGAAAGCCCTTAATAGCATCTTTTCCCTTGTATTCTCCATATAAAGAATCCAGATATGAGGCATTATCAGCAAATAATTCTACAAATGTATTTGAGTCTTTATTGCAGAATCTCTCACAAAATATTTTTGCTATTTCTGACATAATCATCCCTCCTTTCTCTTTATTGTCTAAATCTATCAAAATATTTTAATAAAACCATTAAAATTTTAATCTAATTTTTGCACATAACATTTCTGTTATTTTTGATATATTAAAAAACAAATATCAATAACTGTCATAATAAGCAAGAAAATATGAGTAGGTTGACAAATTTATGTTTTTTTGTTTTTATTTTTGAAAAGGCGATGAAGTCCGCCTTAAAATGTCCTTAGTGGACTGATGACTTCTACCCTCAAGATGTATTCTTGAGGGTATTTTTTTGAGACTCTGGAGATGATAAGATGTTAGAAGATTATAAAGAGATTAGGTCATCTATAATCAATGAGATAAGTTTATTAAAAAAGTTTTTTTCCAAAATAGCTCAGAAAAATATAATTACTGAACTTCAAGACATAGAGAAAAAGTTACTAGAAAATCGTTTTCATCTTGTGGTAATTGGCCAATTTAAAAGAGGAAAATCGACTTTTATAAATAGCATTATAGGAGAAAAGTTATTACCCACTTCTGTTGTTCCTTTGACTTCCATTATTACTATATTAAGGTATGGAGAAAAACAACGAATCAATGTCATTTTAAATGATGATTCTGTTATAGAAATAAAGAGGGAAGAGCTTACAGATTGGGTGACAGAAGAAGGTAATCCAAAAAATAAAAAGAATGTTAAAGAAGTGCAAATATACTATCCATCAGATTATTTAAAAGATGGTATTTGTCTTATAGATACTCCAGGAGTTGGATCTATATTTCAGAATAATACAGAGGTTACTTATGGTTATCTTTCTAAAATAGATGCTGCTATATTTTTGGTATCTGCTGATCCCCCGATAAGTCAGTCTGAGCTTTCTTTTTTAAAGGATGTAAGTTCTCATGTTGAAAAAATATTTTTTGTTTTAAATAAAATAGACTATTTAGATAATAAAGAACTTGAAGAATCTTTAAATTTTACAAAAAGGGCTGTTCAAGATACTCTCGGACTCGAGAATCCTACTATATATCCTATTTCAGCCAAATTAGCTTTAAAGGGTGGTATGAGCAATGATGAGACACTTATTAAAAAGAGTAAAATAAAAGAATTTAATAAAGTATTAAATGACTTTTTATTGAAAGCCAAGGGACATATTGTATTGAAAAAGGCCGTTTCAGATATATTCAGTATAATTGCTAAGCAAGAGTTGGCTTTTGAATTGGAGAGTAAAGCAATCTCTGCACCCTTAGATATATTGGAAGACAAGATAAAAAAATTCAACAAAAAAATGGAGGATATCAGACAAGATAAAGAAGATACCTATTATTATTTTGAAGGAGAAATAAAAAGGGTTATTGATATATTGGATAGAGATTTAACAAGATTAAAAGAAAATTCTATAAAAAATCTTTTGAGTTATGCAGATGAATTGCATAACATACACAGTAATAAACCTGTTTCTCAATATGTTAAAGATATAGAGGCTTCTATAGATAAAGAGATAATCAAGATATTTGATGAATGGATACCAAAAGAAGAAGAGAGGCTTAATAAAGAATATGCTCGTGTTTCTCAAAGGTTTTCTGAAAGAACCAATGAGATAATAGATGCTATATTAGATCTTTCAGAGGATTTATTTGAGATAAAAATAGATAGAGTAAAGATAGATGAAAAAATAGAACAAGATAGCTCTTTTTATTATATGTTGGGGGAGCCTCCTAAATTTTTTGGTGTAGAATCTGCATTTGACTTTTTTTCTAAAAGATTATTTCCTGCTAAGTTTTCTAAAAATTTTGCGTTAAAAGATATAAAGAAGAAGATACCAGAGAAAGTGGATAAAACATGTGGTAGAGTTAGATGGGATTTTATGGATAGAGTAAGAAAGAGCTTTATGGATTTTAGATGGGAATTAAATAAAAAAATAGAAGCAACAGAAGAGAATATTACAAAAGCTATTTCAAGAGCTATAGAACTTAGAAAAAAGAGTGCTGAGGAAATAGAACATGCGAAAAGGGATTTAATGAGGATATTAAATGAAATCAGAGATTTCAAAAAAGGAATCGCAGATATATCAGCCAGAATTCCCAAGAATATATAATTTTGATTTAAATAAGACTATAGACTTTGTCTTAAAAAGAAAACATAAAAATGGTGGTTTTGGAATTGCTCCGAGTGTACCTCCAAGTATACAAGACACTTATTATGCCCTTAATATATTGAATCCATTTGTTAGGTTGAGTAAAGATAAATTTAATTATAGCCCTCTTTTAGATGAGCAGCTTAAGATATATTTAAATAGTTATAGCCTTGAGAAAGAAAATTTGTCTTTTAGATTGCTCTTTTATCATCTTGCGTCATGCAACCTTATTGGTCTTAAACCTGCTTGGTCTTTAGAATATATTATGAGTTTGAAATATAAACTCATGAATTTAGAAGACAAGTTCTATGCCAAAAAGATACTAAAAGAATTCTATGCTATGAATATTGACTGGAAAATAAAAGAAGGATGGAGAACTATAAAAGAGTTATATATGTCATTGTATATAAATGATGGAATGATAAACGGAATTGATAAAAGGGATATAATTCAATGGATAAATGCGTGTCAAAATCCAGATGGAGGGTTTGGTTTTTTACCAAATAGTACCTCTTTTATAGAGAATACCTATTTTAGCCTGAGCTGTTTTTTGCTCTTAAAAGAATCTCCAGATTATATAACTAAAATCTCAGATTTTGTTTTTTCCTGTTA
Source organism: uncultured Desulfobacterales bacterium (assembly GCA_964567535.1). GTDB lineage: Bacteria > Desulfobacterota > DSM-4660 > Desulfatiglandales > JALVZP01 > CAZMNC01. Next base: position 6,572 of record CAZMNC010000103.1, read on the forward strand.
CACTGGGAAAGGTGGTTTTTCAAGAAAGGATGGCGGTGCCCCCCTTTTAGATGCCACATATTATGCAATAAAGTGCCTTCTCTTATTAAAAGAACTTAATAAGTAATCTTATACTCACACATTATTTATTATTTATTGCTTTATTTTGGTTTTCCCATAAAAAGATGTTTTTATATTTTATTTATACAAAAATGTAATTAATAATTTTTTTTGTAAATTACAAATTGGTATTGGTATAGGGGCAGTTGATTTTGCTGGAAGTGGAGTTGTTCATGCTATAGGAGGAACAATAGCCCTTGTGGGTGCTATTATGTTAGGTCCAAGGATTGGTAGATATGATAATAAAGGAAATTCAAAGCCAATTATTGGGCATAGTATTGCAATGGCAGTTTTAGGGGTATTTATACTCTGGTTTGGGTGGTTTGGTTTTATCCTGGATCAACACTATCGGCTCACGAATTAAGGATTTCAGTAATTGCTGTCAATACCAATCTCGCTGCTGCAGCAGGAGCATTATCTGCGCTTATATTTATGAAAATGAGACATGGTATGTGGGATGTAGGTATGACATTAAATGGTGTCCTTGCTGGATTAGTTGCTATAACTGCTCCATGTGCATGGGTTGAGGCATGGGCAGCTGTAATAATTGGGCTTGTTGCTGGTATATTGGTATGCTTAAGAGTTATTTTATTAGATAAACTACATATTGACGATCCAGTGGGAGCATTTCCTGTTCACGGGATAAATGGAATCTGGGGCCTTATTAGTGTTGGTCTTTTTGCAGATGGAACATATGGAAACTATACTACATCTGCTCCTTATGTAACAGGTCTATTTTATGGAGGTGGCTTTGGTCAATTAATTGCTCAGATAATCTCGGCCATTGTATGCTTTGTGTGGGCATTTGTTATGGGATGGCTGACTTTTTATATTGCTAAATTTATATTTAATGGGATTAGGGTATCTCCTGAAGAAGAAAAAGAAGGTTTAGATTTACTTGAACATGGAACACCGGCTTATCCATATTTTCAGCCTATACAACATTAAGAGGGAGGGATAACTAAGATGAAAAAAATATTAATCTTATTTGAAGCGCTTCTTATTTTAGTTGTTTTAAATTGCTATGTTTTTGCAGGACCAGCTATAGAGCTGTCAGTAGATGTTTTGAGTCAATATATATGGAGAGGTTATGCCTTAAGTCACAATAGTGCAGTTGTCCAGCCATCTTTAACCATTGCATATAAAGGTTTTTCAGCAAATATATGGGGAAACTATGATACCGATGAAGATAAACCAGGAGGGGAATCAGAGTGGAATGAAACTGATTATACTCTGTCCTATGGATATCAATTATTTTCTTTTTTAGATGTTAATGTAGGTACTATTTATTATGAATTAGATGAGGCAAAAGATTCTTTTGAGATATTTAGCGGCTTTTCTTTGAATCTTAAATACTTGGATATAGGATTTAATGCATATAGGGAAGTATCTCATTATCCTGGATGGTGGTTGCAATTTAATATATCAAAAAGTATAGACATCCCATACCATGGTATGAGTTTAGATATAGGGACAAGCTTTATATATCAAAACTCAGATGATAAAGGAACATATCCAGATCCTGATGATCCTAATAAGGCATTTGATGGTTGGCAATCAGGAAATATATCATTAGTAATGAATATACCAATAACAGAAAAATTTATTGTATCTCCAAAGATAATGTATTCATTTCCATTATCTGGAGATGCATCAGATGAGATAAAAATGCTTTCATGGGAGAGAGATGATAATTTTATATATGGCGGAATATGTTTTAAATATAGCTTTTAAATTTTTGTTGACATATAAATATTTGTTTGATAGTAAGGGCATAAATTCTGCAACAGAAGTTGCTTAAGAGTTAAGTAGTATAATATTGTTAATAAGGCCAGGAAGGCCTGAAGAAGATTGGAAATCTTCAGGTTTTCTTGGCTTTTTTATTTTTGGGAAAGGAGGTGTTGTTATGAAAAAGGTGGTTAGAATTTTACTTATTGGAATTGTATTAACTTTTATATTCCCATACACTGGTATTTCTGCTGATTCTGATCCAGATATAAAACAACTCTATCGCCAGATAGAAACATTAAAGAAAAGGATAGACCAATTAGAAAAGATAATAGAACAAAGGGAAGCAAAAGAAGAAGAAATGAGGAAAGAGATAAAAGAAGTTAAAGAAACAAAAGGCGAAATAGAACATATAAAAGAAAGACTTGGCACATTATCCATACATGGTGGAGTAGTCACATACTATCAAGCGGGCAGCAGTGCGGACATAAAAACAGAAAATGGATGGCAACACTTTGCCAACCCAGATAGTGCAGGATACGTAGCAGATATAGAACTGGGATTTGAACCCACAAAAAACGGCTCTTTTTATTTAAGGATACACGCAGGAGAAGGTAATGGTGCAGATGAAGGGTTAGAAGATGCAGGGGCTCTATTTGCTGACCTTAACACCATAAATGATGACAATCCGAGTGATTCAGAAATAGACGTACTTGAAGCATATTACACACAAAACCTACTAAATGACACATTATCTATCAGCATAGGCAAGACAGAGCCTTTTGTATTTGTAGACGACAACGAATTTGCAAATGACGAAAACAGCCAATTTGTTGGGAAACCCTTTGTAAACAACCCAATGTTTGATAGTGAAGACGAATATGGGCCTATACTTGCAATAAACTACACACCAGAATTCATACTTCATAAAAAACTCACCCTAACCACACTTATACAATCATCTTCATGGCCTAGGAACAACCCGAACCAACAAAAAGACCAATGGAGCAACTTTTTCAGGCGACCTCTTATAGCGGCACAAATAAAATACTCACCCACAATAAAAGGAAAAGACGGCAATTACAGACTTTACGGGTGGATACAAACCTATAAACATGACAGAATAGGAAATAAAACAGGCACAGATGAGGGCTGGGGAATTGGGCTTAGCTGTGACCAATACATAACAGAAAAAATAGGTTTATTCGGAAGATTTGGTTATCAAAATGACGAAGTATATGAAGCTCCAGTATTTTATTCCATAGGTGCATCATTAAAAGGAATTATTCCCTCAAGGCAAAATGACGAAATAGGAATAGCTTTTGCGGGTCTTAAAGCGAATCATGCATTTGATGAACATGATACAGAATTTCATACAGAAGGTTATTATAGATTCTATATAACTGATAATTTTGCTTTGACCTGCGATCTCCAATATATAGCAAATCCAAGAGGTAATACCAGTAATGATGATATATGGGCTGGTATGATAAGAGGTGAATTTGGCTTTTAAAAAAATAATAAAAAGGAGGT
>CAZMNC010000104.1:0-17967 GCA_964567535.1 uncultured Desulfobacterales bacterium
CTACCTCCTTCTGTATTTGTTAAAGGATTTATAAAGTCTTATGCACAAACATTAAATCTTGATCCAAATTCCATTATAGATCTTTATAATAAAACAGATCATTCAAAAAAAGGTTATATGATTGTACAAAAACATAAGACAAAAAGAAGTATAATAATTTGGATTCCATTTGTAGTGATTATAATAACAATTATATTTTTAGTTATATTAAGCATTAAAAAACGTCACACCTTAAAGAATGAAATAAAACCTAAAATTCCAAAAATAAGCAAAATGTTTACTATATATGTAGATGAAAATATAAATTTTCCAGCAATATTAGAGGCCAAGATAAAAAAAAGGACATGGTTAAGAATAATTGTGGATAAATATAGACCAGAGACTTATCTCCTTGAACCAGGAGAATATATATCATGGCAAGTTAGATATGGATTTGAATTAATAGCAGGAGATTCTGGCAGTATAGAGCTATGGTTAAATCATGTGCCTGTTCATTTTAATAAAAGAGATGGTTATGTTTTATGTTTAAGGTTATATTCTAAAAAATACAAAAATGTTAATAAAATATAATAAAGGTGGGACAATGGAGGAAAATGTATTTGATGTATTAGAAGAAAGAGGATTTATAGAACAAGTAACAGATAAGCACCAAGTAAAAAAGCTGCTTCAGAAACCAACAGTTTGTTACATAGGGTTTGATCCTACTGCAAAAAGCCTACATGTGGGTAGTTTGCTGCCTATAATGTCATTGGTCCACATGCAGAGATTAGGCCATAAACCTGTAATAGTCATAGGGGGAGGGACAGCACTTGTAGGTGATCCTAGTGGCAAAACAGAAGCAAGACCGGTGCTATCTAAAGAAAATATAGAAAAAAATGCATACTTTATAAAAAATCAACTCTCTAAATTTATAGATTTTAATGACAATAAATCTCTATTACTTAATAATGCTGATTGGTTATTAGAAATAAAATATATAGATTTTTTAAGAGATATTGGACGTCATTTTAGTGTAAATAGAATGCTTGCAGCTGAAAGCTATAAAATGAGATTAAAAACAGGTTTGAGCTTTCTTGAATTTAATTATATGTTACTTCAAGCATATGATTTTTGGTATCTTTTTAAACACTATAATTGTAGGTTACAAATGGGAGGAAATGATCAATGGGGAAATATACTTGCAGGTGCTGACCTAATCAGGCGGCTTGAAGGAGAAATAGTTCATGGAATAACTTTTCCACTGCTTACAACAGCATCTGGGATAAAAATGGGAAAAACTCATAAAGGAGCTGTATGGCTTGATCCAGAACTAACATCTCCTTATGAATACTATCAATATTGGATTAACCAAGATGATAGAGATGTAATTAAGTTTCTATATATATTCACACTTCTACCATCTGATGAAATAAAAAAGCTTGCTCAATTAAAAGGAGAAGATATAAGATATGCAAAGGAAATACTTGCCTATGAAGCCACAAAAATATGTCACGGCAAAGAAGAAGCTGAAAGAGCAAAAGCCGCTTCAAGAAAGCTGTTTGGATGGTCAAGAGATAAAAATATAGATCTTCGAATGGACAATGTACCTACATATTTTATAGATAAAAACAGTCTTAAAGATGGGATAGAGGCATATATATTGTTTCACAAAAGTGGACTTTGTAAAACCAGATCAGAAGCAAGAAGGTTGATATCTCAAGGTGGTGGTTATATAAATGGTAAAAGAATAAACTCTTTTGATCAAAAAATAAATATTGATGACCTTAAAAAAGGAGAGCTCCTCATTAGAGCGGGTAAAAAAAGATATATCAAAGTTTGTATCAATAGGATAAAAAAAGAATGAATGATATAATTGATGTCGAAAATTTTATGGGGGAAGGAGGAGATGTTTCTGAAATTGATATTTATCCTGTTCCTATAAAAGATGCTCTTGTTCCTGTTCCTCAGCCAGAAGATAAAGAACTTGCCCCTTATGATCCTCTCCAAAGATATCTTATGGAGATAAGAAAATATAAACTTTTGAGTAGAGAAGAAGAAAAAGAGCTTGCAATAAGAGCACGAAAAGGTGATAAGCAAGCTGCTTATAGACTTGTGACTTCTAACCTCCGTTTAGTTGTAAAAATAGCTCTTGAATATAATAGATACTGGACAAGAAGTCTCTTAGACCTAATTCAAGAAGGAAACATAGGATTACTTCAAGCTGTAAAAAAGTTTGATCCTTATAGAGGAATAAAATTTTCGTATTATGCATCTTTCTGGATCAGAGCATATATTTTGAAATATATAATGGATAATTGGAAATTAGTAAAAGTAGGAACTACTCAGGCTCAAAGAAAACTTTTTTATAACTTAGCAAAAGAAAGAGAGAAACTTATGTCTCAGGGAATTATTCCCGAAACAAAACTGCTTGCTGAAAGACTCGATGTAAAGGAAAAAGAAGTCGAGGAAATGACTCAAAGGATGGAGGGTTGGGAGGTTTCATTAGATGTGGGCATAAATGATGATTCAAGAGAAACTTATGGGTCTCTTTTGCCAGCACCTAATACAGACATTGAAAAAGCTCTTATTGATACTGATAGAAAAAAAATATTAAAGGAAAAATTACAGGAATTCAGGAAAAAATTATCTGGAAGAGATGCTTATATATTTGATAATCGTATCATGGCAGATAAGCCTTTAACTTTACAGAAAATAGCTGATAAATACAATATATCTAAGGAGCGAGTTAGGCAGTTGGAAGAAAGGCTTATAAATAGATTAAATGAGTTTTTTAAAGAACAAATACCCAATTTTGAAGAGGACTTTTCTGACCTTGCGATATAGTAGAATTTATATATTTTGTTTTATATGTATTTTGATAATAGGATGTGCAGGAAAACTCCATTATAGTATAGGTAATACCTATGTAAAAACTCATAAAATAAAAAAATCAGGTAATTCCCAGACAAAATTATTTATAAAGAAAGTAAAAAAACGAGATCCATTGAAAGAGGCATACAGAGCCTATGTATTTGCATCATTGGCAATCCTTAATAATAAAATATATGAGGCAAAAAAATGGCTTATATATGCTGTGAAAAATGACCCAAATTCCATATATTTACAAAAAAAGTTGGCTATTGTATGTGAACAACTTAAAGATTATCATGAAGCTATTGTCCACATAAAAAAATGTATAGAACTTAATCCCGATAATCTTAAGTATAAGATAATGTTGGGAAATTTATATGGTATTACTCATCAATACGAACTTGCTATTAAAGAGTACAGAGATATATTAAAAAAGAAACCTGGAAATATAAAAGTAAGATTACTTTTGAGTGATGTATTGATTAGGGAAGGTAAGTTTAATAATGCCCTGAATGAATTGAATAGATTGATAAAAGAAAATCCTCAGATTTGGATAGCTTATTATTACAGAGGAAGAGTAAATATGGAATTGGGAAGATATAAAAATGCAGAATATGATTTTTTAAAGGTTCTTGAGATATATGACTCATTAGAACCCGCATTATCTGATCTGTGCACATTATATGACATAATGGGCAAATATCATGATGCGATAAGTGTATGTAAAAGACTTTTAAGTTTTTATCCAAATAATATATCAGCAATGGAAAAATTATTAATTCTTTATATAAAAACAGGGCAAAAGAAAAAGGCTGAGCAAGAAATAAAAAGGCTTAAATTATATACTTCTCCCGGACAACCCGAAAGGCAGGTGCTTGCTCTTATGTATCTTCAAGAAGGAAAGGCAAAAGAGGCTATAAAAGAATTAAATAAGATTTTAGAAGAGAAACCAAACAATTATAAATGTCGATATTATTTGGGAATAGCATATGAAAAAGAAGGAGATATAAAAAATGCTATTAAACAATTTAACATGATACCTTTTAAATCTGATTATTATATAAGTTCTAAGATCCATATAGCTTATATACTAAAAGATCTTAAGAAATATAATGAAGCTATATCTACAATAAAAGAAGCATTAACATATAACAAAAATAAAAAAGATTTATATATTATGTTATCTATCCTATATGAGTCAAAAAAAGATTATATTAATGCCATTAATTCTATACAAGAGGGTTTAAAATATAATCCTAAAGATCCAGAACTATTATTTCAAAAAGGTGTAATATTAGACAAAATGGGTAAAAAAGAGGAATGTATAAAACAGATGAAAGAAGTATTAAAGATAGATCCCAATAATGCTGATGCTCTTAACTATATTGGATATACTTATGCTGAAAAGGGGATTAAATTAGACGAGGCTTTTATTCTTATAAAAAGGGCTTTAAAGATAAAACCTAATAGTGGCTATATCATTGATAGTTTGGGGTGGGTTTATTTCCAAAAAGGGCTTTATAATAAAGCTGTACATTATTTAGAAAAGGCTGTAAGTCTTGCACCAAATGATCCTACAATAACAGAACATCTTGGAGATGCATATGCAAAAAAAGGGTTATATGAAAAAGCATTAGCTACATATAAAAAAGCATTATCACTTAATCCAGATAATATGAAAAGATTACAAATTAAAATAGAAAAGATGAAAAAAATGATAAAAAAGTGAAAAAATTTTTTATTCTGATATTAATTATTATTTTTATTGTTTCATGTACTAAGAAAGCCCCTCATTTACCCATTACTTCAAAAAATTTGTATATTATTAAGAGACAGCAATATAACATAAAGACTATTTTTTGGACAGGAAAGATAAATATAAGAGAATCTGGCGAAGATACAGAAGCTAATATATTAGTCATAGCAAAAAGAGATCCATTAAAGATAAGAATAGAAATATCTAAGTGGTTTAGTGGGCCGATTCTTTATATTGTTATTAATAGGAATAAGGTTAATATAACCTCCATAAAAGAAAAGAAAGTGTATATAGGTGATCTCCAACATATTAATGAGGTGACATCTATAAAAATATTTCCCCCAAACATTAATCAAAATCAGATATGGACAATACTAAGAGGGATTCCATCTTTATATTATATAAAAAATGCCAAACTGAAAATATTAAATAAAAAATCAACTGATATTTTTTTTAATTATACAAGGATAACCTATAAAAACTATCAAACCACGAATGGCATTATATTTGCTAAAGATATCACTATATTTTATTATCCAAACAACATATTGTGGAAATTAAAAATAAGAAATATCAGATTTAACATAACAATACCTGATTCTGAATTTCAGATAAAAGTTCCTCCTAATTTTAAGATAGTTAAATATCAATCCCCCAATCCTTAATAGCTGCCATTCCTCCTTGTACATTATATGTATCTGTATACCCATGATTTTTTAAAATAAGCTGAGCCTCATACGATCTTACTCCTGTATTGCATATAAGAATAATCCTTTTGTCCTTTGGAAGCTCATGTATTCTATATCTTAGTTGTCCTTGAGGTATATTTCTCCATATATCAGGATACTTTTCTACATATGGACCCGCATTTCCCCATTCTCTACAATCTAAAAATAAAAACTCTTTTTTCTTTTTACTTAACCACCAATCAGAAAAAGTCTTCAAATCAATTATTTGGGCTCTTCCCTGCATCATATTTTCTGCTACATTTGCAACAGCATTCAATATATCCATAGCAGAGGAAAAGGGAGGAGAATATGGTAACTCATAATTACTTATATCTGAAACATGAGGTCTATATTTTAATATTCCTGCTACAGAAGATATTCTTCCCATCACAGCATCTTTATTTTTTCCAAGCCCTTGAAGACCAAGAACTCTTCCAGTATCATTATCCACAACAAGTTCCAAGAACATCATTTCTTTTTCTGGATAAAAATGGGCTCTATCAAATTGAGCTACAAATGCATTTACAACATTAAATCCTTCTTTATTTGCTGATTCAGGAGAAAGACCTGTACTTGCTACAGCAATATCAAATAATTTTATTACAAAGCTTCCAACAGCTCCATCAAACACAGCATTACCACCGCATATATTAGTTCCTATTACTCTTCCCTGTCTATTAGCAAGAGAACCAAGAGGAAAATATCCTAATTTTCCAGTTACAAGATTAGGAATTGCTACACAATCTCCACCTGCATATATATCTGGATCTGAAGTGTGCATATACCTGTCCACAATGATTCCCCCTGACATTGCAATATTTAGACCAGCATCTTTTGCAAGTTCTGAGTTTGGTTCAACACCAATAGCAATAATAACCAAATCTGCATCTAAGCTTCTTTTATCTGTAATTACCTTGCTTACTCTATCTTTACCCTCAAATGCCTTAACCTTTTCTGAAAGGTAAAAGTTTACTCCATGTTTTTCCATGTGATTTTGTGCTATCTTAGCAAGGTCAAAACTAACAATACCTGGCAAAATCTGATGCATAAGCTCAATAACGTGTGTTTCAATTCCCCACATATCTGATAATGCCTCTGCTATTTCAAGTCCAATTGCTCCGGCACCAATAACTACAGCCTTTTCCACATTTCCAGATACTATTTCTTTTTTGATATCAATAGCCTTGTCTAAACCAGAAATAGTATATATACCCTTCAGGTATGATCCTGGTATATCCAATTTTCTTGGTTTGCTTCCTGTAGCTATAACAAGCTTATCATAAGGTAATTCTTTCTTATCTCCTGTCTTAATATTTTCTATTTTTACCAATTTCCTTTTTCTATCAATATATACTGCTTTTGTATTAACTAAAACTTTTACATCCTTACAGTCCTCAAAAAATTTTATATCTCGAAGCATATGAAAACTTGTGGAACGTAATTGATTAGGATCACTGACATCTCCTGATATAAAATATGGAATGCCACATCCACCATAAGATATAAGCTCCCCTTGGTCTAACATTATTACATTTGCATTTGGATGAAGTCTTTTTACACGACATGCAACTTTTGGCCCTAATGCAACCGCGCCAATAATAACTATATTTTCTCCCATTTTTTCCACCCCTTTTTAATTATATTTCTATTGAAAAAAAGGATTTGTAAGTCTCTCTTTTCCAATAGTAGTAGGAGGTCCATGTCCAGGATATACCCTTAAGTTGTCACCTAAAGGGAAAATTTTTTTTATAACACTTTGTACAAGTATGTAGTGATCTCTACTTGAAAATGTTCTTCCAACAGAGCCAGCAAATAATGTATCTCCTGTAAATACAACTCCTGGAGCATAAAAGCATACACTTCCTGGAGTATGTCCTGGAGTGTGAATGACTTTAATATTATATGAACCAATAGATATTTGTTGATCTTCTGAAAAAAATCCATCTGCTTGAAACCTCAGGCTATTTGCATCCAATGAATGGATTAAGACAGGAGCATGAACAATATTTCTTAATTCATCTGCACCTTCTACATGATCAAAATGTCCATGAGTTAAAAGGATATATTCTATTTTTAATCCTAAATTAACTATTTCTTTACTTATTCTAAAAACCTCATCTCCTGGATCTATAACAATTCCTTCTCCAGTTGTTTCGTCTCCTAATATATAACAATTTGCTTGATAATAACCTACAACTAATTTCCTAAGCATACAAGAGACTCCTTTTCCTTTTGGTTAATAAAGGTAAAAAGAATAAAGCTTTATGTCAATAAATAACTACCCTATTATTTACAATAAATTGAAAACAATAAAAATATTTTACAAATATAAATTAGCATGATACTTTAAAATAAAATAGGGGGAAAGGAGGAAAAAACATGGCAAAAACATTAGATGATCTCATGAAAATCAAAGGAGTAGCTGCTTGTGGCGCATGGAAACCAAGCTATAGAGGCAAAAGATTAGAGATACTCGCTTCAAAAGGAGACATTCCTGAAGAAGCTGGATTTATGGCTTCTGCATTTTGTGAATTTGATTTATTTACTGCAAATACCCAATGCGCAGTATATGAGCAATATACAAGACATGAAAGGTTTTTTCCAGCAGATGCTATAGCTATAAGAGGCAGGGAATATTCTGTGCTTGCAGTATATTCTAAAAAAGGTGATTATATTGTAGGATGTTTTATGAGAAACAATGACCGCCCTGATTTATGGAATTTATCAGAAGAAATGATGGAAGTAGAAGTTTAAATTAAATGTGCGGGATCATTAAAACTGATCCCGCATCAATATGTTTATTATTTATTCTTCCATATAGGTTTTCTTTTTTCCAAAAAAGATTTGAGACCTTCTTCAGCATCCTCGGTTTTCATTAATTCATCTAAGTAGATCTCCTCAATAATATTTAATGATTGTTCAAAATTATCCATTAATCCTAATATAATAGCCCTTTTTGTCTTCCTTAAAATAATAGGACTCAATTTTTTAAATTGAGATATAAATTTATCTGTTTCTGCCTCTAATTCATCATCTTTAACTACTTTATTCACAAGTCCCATATTAAGTGCTTCTTGAGCAGAAATAACTCTTCCAGAAAGAATTAATTCCATTGCGGCTTTCCTTCCTATAATTCTAGGCATAATCTGTGCTGCTATAGGTGGAAATACTCCTACCTGTATTTCTGGTTGCCCTAATTTTGTATTTTCAGCAGCAATAACCATATCACAAAATATAGCAAGTTCACATCCTCCACCAAGACATGAACTAAAAACAGAAGCTACTGTTGGAATTTCAAATTTATCTAATAATCTGAACATTCCATGAAATACCTCTATCATTTTAGGAGCCATATCTCCCATATGCTCTCCCACATCTACACCAGCAGAAAAACATTTTCCTTTAGCCTTAAATAAAACTACTTTTAGATCCTTATCATCAAGCCAAGATTTAAGTACATCATTTATTTCGCTCATCATAGCAATATTTAGGACATTAACAGGTGGTCTATTAAGGGTAATAGTTCCTATTCCCTCTTTTACCTCTATCTCAATATGTTCATAAGCCATAATAAACCTCCTTATTTACATTAATAGCAGGCAGATAAAATCTGCCTGCTATATTAAAATTGTGATTTTATTTCTGGGGCTTGGGGAGCACAGTCTCAGCAAATTCATCATCAAAGGTCTTAACTTGTGCTAATAGACGGCGATATTCTATAAAATCTATTTCTCTCTTTCCTGTAATCTTAGAAGTATTGAAAGCATTAAAACCAAGGAATGCTTCCATATTCATATTAGCAGCAAGCCAATAAATCTGAGTATTCTTAAGAAGATCCCAGAAGAATCTCTTTTTTACTCTTATAGTTTCTATAGTATTCATAAGGCATAAGAATGTAGTATTTGTAAGAGTCCATGCCATTTGATTTATAAAAGAATCCAATAGACTAAAATCTGTTTTAAGCCCTTTTAATTGAGAAAGACCTTCTTTATATTCATCACCTTTTTTCCATTCGCCATACACAATTTCTCCATTGTTTACATATTTATCTGTGATTACTCTTGGATCTCTAACCCATTCCCCTTTATCATTCTTCTTTATTGGTATTGCCTTTGTGACAAGACCTAACCTTTCCATTTTATAAGCACTCCACTGTTCATTAGCAGTTGCTTGCCACATTGCCTGTTCCATACTAAGATTCCAAGGTAGAAAATCTGTAGAACCTCCAGTTGGAGTTGATCCATGTCTTGTTCCTGCTTGTCCAAATGTTGCAGTATCTGCAGCCACAGTAAAATCACAAGCTTGACCAATCTCTTGACCTCCCGCAATCCTCATGCCATTACATCTACATATGACCGGTTTTCTTGCATTAAGAATTGAATCTACCATTTTGGCAAAAAGATCCATATATTGGGCATATTCTAAAGGTCTTCGGGTATAATATTCAGCATATTCCTTTGTATTACCACCTGTGCAAAATGCTCTATCGCCTGCGGCTGTGAATATAATAACCTGTACTTCTCTATCCATAGATGCTTTATGCATCCCAGCAATAACACCTTTTATCATTTGGGTAGTATAGGAATTATACTGAGCAGGATTGTTTAAAGTAATCCGTGCAGTATATAAGCCTTCTACTGGTTCACCTGTAGCAGGATTAATCAAAGGCTTTTTTTCATACATAGTGCATGGAGGCTCTGTTCCAAAATGTTCATCCCCAAAAAGATTGTGATCTTTTACTTCATTGTCCCTGGTTAACCAATCCAATGCCATAATTTCCTCCTTATTTTTTTATTTTTTTAAAAATCAGGTTCCAATATTATTCTATTAAGAGGTGGATTCTTATGTGCCTCTTCAAAAGACTCTTTAATTGTGCTCATAGGTCTTGTTTCTACAAAAAGTTTCAGTTTTCCTTTAAGAACCATATCCAATACAATAGGATAATATTCAGGTAAACAACCCCATGTACCCACAATTTCAGCATCAAAAGCCATCAATCTGCTAATAGAGTATTCTATTTTATGCATACCAAATCCTATGACTATCATTCTACATATAAAACTTAAAATATTTAATGCTGTTTCCTGACCAGGTTTTGTTCCTGAAGATTCAAATATCTTCCAGCCATATGTTGGAAGACCATTTTTCTTGCAGAAATCTCTAAATTCCTTAGCTACATCTTTTGGAGATTTCCCAGTTGCATTTATTGCATAATCAGCACCAAATTCAATAGCTCTATCTAATTTTTTCTGATCCACATCTACTACTACCAATGTTTTTGCATTTAACACCTTGAGTATCTGCGCCATATATGTACCAACACCACCAACTCCTATTACTAAAGCATTATCTCCTGGTTGAAAATCTCCCTTTTTTGCAGCTTGAAAAGGTGTCGTAACTGCGTCTGCAACAGCGGCAAGGTTGGCAAGAGGATAATCTCCTCTATTCTCAACAATACAAAGATCGATTTTTGGAACTGGGATATGGCTTGCAAATCCTCCATATGGGCCAAGACTATTTCCTGGCATCTTTTGGCTAAGACACCTATTCCCTCTTCCTATTTTACAAAATATACATTGCCTGCATGGCATGACAGCAGGAATTATTACTTCTTTGCCTATCATATCTTCATCTCCAGCTACTACTACCCCTGATATTTCATGACCTAAGGTAAGAGGGGGCTTATTCACAGTAGGGACTCCATCATAAAAATACCCTAAATCTGTATGACAGATACCACAACCCGCAACCTCTACAAGGACTTCTCCAGGTTTTAATTCTGGAACAGGTATCTCCTTTTTCTCCAATTTACCTGGCTCTATCATCTGCCATGCCACAATTTTATCTGGTACTCCCGCCATTTTTACACCTCCTTATTGTTTTTATTAAACCAAGCCATATCCTCCATCTACACAAAGAAGCTGACCTGTAATATAATTGCTCTCGTCAGATGCAAAGAATACAAATGCAGGAGCTATATCCTCAGGCCTTGCAAAACGTCTAAGTAAAATCCTATTCATATAAATTTCTTTTAGTTTCTCATCTGTTCTAATTTTTTCTGTCATATCAGTTTCTACAATACCCAACGATATAACATTACAACATACATTGTACCTTGCGAGTTCTCTGGCAATAGATTTGGTCATACTTATAATTCCACCTTTAGCAGCACTATAGTTCACTTGTCCTACTGTACCTACAACACCAGCAACTGAAGTCACATTTATTATTTTTCCAGACTTTTGTTCTATCATATGCTTAGCTACTGCTTGAGAACATAAAAAAGCACCTTTCATATGTATATCAACTACCGCATTCCACTGCTCTTCAGTCATGTTAACTAATAAAGCAGGTCTTGTGAAACCAGCATTATTTACTAATATATCTATCCTGCCAAACTTTTCTATACCTGCATTTATTAATGCCTCTACATCTGTCTTATTTGACACATCTGCTTTGACAGCAATAGCATCACTACCCATCCCTTTTATTTTTTCTACTACTTCATCTGCAGCCTTTGCCTTTGAGCTATAATTGACAATTACCTTTGCACCTTCCTTTGCAAAGGCCAAGGCAACAGACCGTCCTACACCTCTACTACTACCTGTGACTAAAGCTACCTTTCCTTCTAATCTCATAGCTCCTACACCCCTAAAATTTATTTGCCAATAGCTAAAAGATAGTTATAATGTAACTACTTTGTGTGTTTAGAAAAAAAACGTATTTATGTCAAGAGAAAAGGAGGTTCTATGAAAAGAATAGGTTTTATATCTACAAGAATTGCTGGAACTGATGGTGTTTCTCTTGAGACTTATAAATGGGTTAAAGTCTTGAAAAGGAATGGTTTTGATTGTTTCTTTTTTGCTGGACAATTGGATACACCAAAAGAAAAATCTTTTTTAGAACCAAAGGCCCATTTTGAAGATCCTGATATAATAGGTATATACAATGCATCTTTTGGAAAGGAAAGAAGAGAAAGATGGGTGACAGTAAAGATATTAGAAATAGCTGAATATTTAAAAAGTAAACTTTATGAATTTGCTAATAAATTTGATATAGACCTCATTATCCCAGAAAATGCCTTGGCAATACCTTTGAATATACCACTTGGTGTGGCAATCACTGAATTTATAGCAGAAACAGGGATTCCTTGTGTTGCTCACCATCATGACTTTTCTTGGGAAAGAAAAAGATTCCTTGTAACTGCAGTTCAGGACTATATATTATATGCCTTTCCTCCAAATCTACCTTCTATTAGACATGTTGTTATAAATTCTATGGCATCAAGACAATTGAGCTATCAAAGAGGGGTAAGTAATATAATAATTCCAAATGTATTTGATTTTAATAATCCACCTAATGAGAATAATCCAAAAGCTATGCAGCTCAGAAGAGAGCTGGGTTTTGAAGATGATGAACTATTCGTACTTCAACCCACCAGAATTGTTCCAAGAAAATGGATTGAAAGAAGTGTGGAATTGGTTAGTCTGTTAAATATAAAAAGACCCAGACTCGTAATATCTCATGAGTCTGGAGATGAAGGAGATGAATATAAATATAGAGTAAAAGAATATGCTGATAGATTAGGAGTAGAATTGATATTTATTGGTGAAAAAATAGGGCCAATGAGGATGTTTGGAGAAATTTCTAATAGGGAGTATAATATTGATGATGCATATCAGGCTGCAGATATAGTGAGTTACCCTTCTGGATATGAAGGTTTTGGAAATGCATTTTTAGAGGCAATATATTTCAAAAAGCCAATAGTGGTTAATCGTTATTCTATATTTGTTGAAGATATAGAACCTTATGGTTTTGATGTTATAAAATTTGAATCATTTATTACAAAAAAGATAGTTAAACAACTGATGGATTTTATTAGACCTAGTAGATTAATAGCATCTGTAGAAAAAAATTATGATATAGGAAAAAGGTATTTTTCTTTTGAGGTTTTAGAAAAAAAGTTATTAACCTTAATTGATTCCTTTAAAGGCAGATAAATGAATATTGGAATAATACATTATTCATGTCCACCAGTAGTAGGTGGAGTAGAAGAGGTTATCAATAACCAGGCTATTATTTTAAAAAGATTAGGCAATACTGTTAAAGTACTTGCTGGCATGGGAGGAAATATTTCTGCATCTTATGAGATAAAAATAGAACCATTAATTAGCTCAAATAATAAAGAAATAGAAAAAGTGCATGAAGAAATCAAAAAAGGAAATTTAGCACCTGTATTGGAAATATCCAAAAATATATTTGATATAATTCTCAAGTGGGCAAAACAATTGGATGTAATAATTGCACATAATGTATTACATATGCCTTTTAATCTTGCTCTTACCATAGCTTTAAGAAATTTAGCTGATACTCAAAGAGTATCTTTAGTCAGTTGGGCACATGATTCTCCTTATTTTTATTCTAACTTTCCAGAATTTTTGGAAAAACAGCCTTGGAATATATTAAAAGCTCCACATCCTTTTATAAAATATATAACAATTTCTGAATCCAGAAAAAAATTATTTGAAAAACAAGGTATGAAAGTGAACTGGAGCGTTATACCTAATGGTATAGATCCTGTTAGCTTCTTTTATCTTAGTGAAAAATCAATGAAGTTAGCTAATGAGTTAAAGTTGTTTGATAGAGATCTGGTATTTGTGCAACCTTCAAGGATAACACCAAGAAAAAATATAGAACTTTCTATCCATATTGTTCGTGGCATAAAATTAGCAGGTTATAATATCCTTTTTGTGCTTACAGGAGCATATGATCCTCATGAAAAAAAAGCTGCCTCATATTATAGAAGGCTTAGATACTGGATAGATAATTTGGATTTATCAGATAATATAGCTATATTGGCAGAATATACATTTAAGGATGGAACTCGGCTTATACCAGACAGGATATTTATAAGAGATTTGTATCTCATGGCAGATATGCTTCTTATGACAAGTAAAGATGAAGGTTTTGGACTTCCTTTATTAGAAGCTGGTATGATAAAGCTACCTATTGCATGTTCAAAAATACCTCCTTTTGAAGAAATAGGAGAAGATGTATGTTTTTTTAGATTAGAAGATCCTCCAATGATAACAGCAGGTAAGATATTAGAATATTTATCCAGAATCAATACTCATAAGATGTTTAGAAAAACAATAAAAAAATATACTTTAGAAAATATATGTAAAGATAAGCTTATTCCATTATTAAAAAAGGTGGTAAAAAAATGAAAAGACTTACAAGAAAAAGTGTAGAAGAATTGATTCCTTATCCACCCGGCAAACCTATTGAAGAACTTGAGAGGGAATTAGGACTTAATAAAGGCTCAATTATCAAGCTAGCCTCAAATGAAAATCCTCTTGGCCCGTCTCCTAAAGCAATAGATGCTATAAAAGAAAAAATTCATGAACTCCATAGATATCCTGATGGGAGTGGATTTTATTTAAAGGAAAAGTTAAGCCAAAAGCTTGGATTACCTAAGAATAGAATAATTATAGGAAATGGTTCTAATGAACTAATAGAATTAGTGATAAGAACATTTCTTTTGCCAGAAGAAGAAGCTATACAACCATTTCCTACATTTTTAGTATATGAAAAGATAGTTAAAGGGGCAGGTGGAAAAATAGTCTCTGTACCTTTAAAAAAATTCAAAATAGATTTAGATGCTATATTAAAGAAGATAAACTCAAATACAAAAATTATTTTTATAAACAATCCAAATAATCCCACAGGGCAGGCAATTAATAAAACTGAAATGAAAAATTTTTTAATTTCTATACCAAAAGATGTTATTGTAGTTATAGACGAGGCATATATTGAATTTTCATTAGATGCTAATATAGCAAAAGGGATAGAGTTAATTGATGTGCATCCTTTAATTTTCGTAATAAGAACATTTTCAAAGTTATATGGTCTTGCTGGTTTAAGGATAGGATATGGATTTGGATCTAAAATTCTTATAGATTACATGGAACGTGTTAGACAACCATTTAATGTAAATATACTCGCTCAGGCCGGGGCAATTGCTGCTCTTGAAGACAAAGAATTCATATTAGATACTATAAATACAATAGAAGAAGGAAAAAAGTATTTATATCAACAATTGGATATAATAGGTCTTGAATATATACCTTCAACAACAAATTTTTTTTTAATAAAATTTCCCTGTAATGCCAATAGAATATATGAAAAACTTTTAAAAAATGGGATTATAGTAAGATATATGCAAAGCTATGGGCTCTCTGAATATATAAGAATTTCTGTAGGATTAATGCAAGAAAATATGAAATTTATATCTACATTAAAAGATATTTTATAATGGGGAAAGTTATAACTATAGATGGTCCGGCAGGTTCTGGTAAAAGTACAGTAGCCAGAAAACTTGCAAAAAAATTAGGGTTTATATATCTGGATACAGGCGCAATGTATAGGGCTATTGCTCTTGTTATAAAAGAAAAAAAGATAGATATTAATAACAAAGAAAAATTGCGATATATATGCAACTCTATCCACATAAAATTTCAACACAATAGTGATCCACCTCATGTTTTTTTGGGAAATAGAGATATATCTGAAGATATAAGAACATCAGAGATAGACATGCTTTCATCTAAGATATCTGCTATAAAAGAAGTTAGAGAAGCAATGACTAAGCTTCAAAGAGATATAGCAAAAAAAACTGATATTGTTGCAGAAGGTAGAGATATGGGAACAGTAGTGTTTCCAGATGCAGAAATAAAATTTTTTCTTACAGCAGAATTTAATATTCGTGTCAAAAGACGTTTTTTAGAAAGAAAAAAAAAGGATAAAGCGGTTTCTATACAGAAGATAAAAGAAGAGCTAATGATAAGAGATATACAAGATCAGTCGCGTGTTTTAGCACCTTTAAAACCCGCAAAAGATGCTATTATAATAGATACTACACATATAAATATTGAAGAAGTAATTAATAAAATGTTTTTTTATATAGAAAATTGTTGAAGTTATAATATGTCTTTGATATATGAGATTCAATAAAGTTTTAGTAGGGGGTATGTAAGTTAATGGATAATACAATAGAAATAATGCGTCCTGATAAAGAGAAAGAGAAAGAATTAATGGAATTGTATAATAAAAGTTTTAAAGAATTTCAAGAGGGTGAGATAGTTAGTGGAGAAATCGTGCATATAGATAGGGATAGGGAGTTTGCACTAGTAGATATTGGATATAAAACAGAAGGGGTTATTCCTATAAAAGAATTTACAAATAAAAATGGAGAAATTACTATCAAGATAGGTGATAAAATAGAAGCCCTTTTAGTTCAAAAAGATGAAGAAAAAGATGTGATTGTACTTTCCAAAGAAAAAGCCAGACAAATGAAATCTTGGAATAGGATAGAGGAGGCATATAAAAATGAGGATATAATACAAGGCTATATAAAAGCGAGAACTAAAGGGGGCTTTCTTGTTGATATAGATGGAGTTCAGGCCTTTTTACCTGGTTCACAATTGGATTTCAGGCCAGTAAAAAATTGGGATTCCTTTATAGGAACAGAACATGAATTTAAAGTTATAAAATTTGATAAATTTAGAAAAAATATAGTCCTTTCTAGAAAGGCTGTTTTAGAATATCAAAAAGAGACTATGAAAAAAGAAACTATGAGCCGTTTAAAAGAAGGTGCTATATTAGAAGGTAAAGTAAAGAGTATAACTAATTATGGCATATTTGTAGATCTTGGTGGTGTTGATGGACTGGTCCATATAACAGATATTTCTTGGGGAAGAATAACAGCTCCGCCTACTTTATATAAACCTGGGGATCAAGTAAAAGTAAAGGTTTTAAAATATGATAAAGAAAAAGATCGTGTGTCACTTGGAATAAAACAATTAACACCTGATCCTTGGACTGATGCTGAAAAAAAATATCCTGTAGGAGCCCGAGTAAAAGCAAAAGTTGTAGGATTAAAAGATTATGGTGCTTTTGTAGAATTAGAGCCTGGGGTAGAAGGTCTTATACATATATCTGAGATGTCATGGACAAAAAAAATACGGCATCCTTCTCAAATAGTAGAAGTAGGAGATGTGGTAGATGTAGTTGTGTTAGAAATAAATATAGCTAAAAGGAGAATAGCTCTTGGAATGAGACAAGTAGAACCTAATCCTTGGGATATTGTTGAAGAAAAATATCCGGTAGGAACAATTTTAAAGGGTAAAGTTAGAAGTGTTACAGATTTTGGAATATTTATAGGAGTAGAAGAAGGCATAGATGGGCTTGTTCATGTATCAGATATATCTTGGAGTAAGAAGAAGGTTAATCCTATAGAAATGTTTAAAGTAGGGGATGAAGTAGAAGCAGTAGTATTAAATATAGATAGGAGTAGCGGACGTTTTTCACTAGGTATAAAACAGCTTGTTCCTAATCCATGGGATGTTATAGCAGATAAATATAAACCAGGTGCTATTGTAAAGGGTACTATAACAAGTATTACAGATTTTGGAATATTTGTAGAAATAGAAGATGGAATCGAAGGTTTAATACATGTATCTGAAATACCAAAGGGTACTCCCTTATCAGAATATAAAATTGGCGATGAAATAGAAGCAAAAGTAATAAATTTGTCACCAAAGGATAAAAAAATAGGTTTATCTATCCGTAAGT
>CAZMNC010000105.1:0-4619 GCA_964567535.1 uncultured Desulfobacterales bacterium
AGACAACTTTACTTAAATGTATGAATAGACTTCATGAGCTTTCTGATGGAGCGAGGATAGAGGGAAAAATATTGCTTGATGGTAAGGATATATTAAAACTAAATCCTATAATAGTTAGAAGAAAGATCGGTATGGTATTCCAGAAACCTAATCCATTTCCTTCTATGCATGTATATGACAATGTAATAGCAGGATATAAATTAAATGGCATAAAGCTTTCAAAAATGGAAAAAGATAAGATTGTAGAAATTTCTTTAAAAAAAGTGGGTCTATGGGATGAAGTAAAGGATTCTCTTTATAGAAAAGGGTCATATCTTTCGGGTGGTCAGCAACAAAGGCTTTGTATTGCACGTACCCTTGCAATGAATCCGGAAGTAATTCTTCTGGATGAGCCTACTTCTGCTCTTGACCCAAGAGCCTCTGCGCATATAGAAGAGCTTTTGGTGGAGTTAAAAGAGAGTGTCACAATAATAATTGTTACACATAATATAGCTCAAGCAGGGAGAATATCTGATTTTACAGCGTTTCTTTATCTTGGGAGACTCTTAGAGGCAGGACCTACTGAAAAGATATTTACTGCTCCCATGAATCCTCATACAGAAAAGTACTTAAGTGGAAAATTTGGATAAAATAATAGGGTTTAATTTTATGTTAAATAAAAAAATAAATAATATAAAAGAGCTTTTAATAGCAGAGGCATCTTTGGCAGAAAAGATGTTAGAAAAGAGTATGCAGGGCCTAATGGAGAAAAAGATATATTTGTTACATGAAGTAATAGAAGAAGATGAGCCTGTTATGAATAGCATGGATATGGAGATGGACAGACTTTGTACTCAAGCTGCTGCCCTTTACCATCCAGGACCAAAAGAACTTAGATTTATACTTTCAACACTTAAAGCAAATTATGATTTAGAAAGAATTGGAGATCATGCTGTTAACATAGCTCAGAGTGCTATAGATATTATTCCTTATAATATTAAGGACTTAGACTTAATTATATCTAAAATTTATAACCAAACCATGTCTATGTTAAAAGATGCAATAGCTTCATTTGTAAATGAAAGGGACGAACTCGCATATTATGTGCTGAAAAGAGATGATATTGTGGATCAACAGAGGGATAGTTGTATGGGAATATTTTCTGAAAGAATAAAGAAGACACCAGAAATGAGTGCTCTCTATTTAGAACTTGTTAGAATTGTCAGAAGTTTAGAAAGAGTTGCAGATCTTTCTACAAATATTGCTGAATATACACTTTTTGTAAAAAAAGCAGAGATCGCAAAACATGGTAGAGAAGAACCTCTATGAAAGGTCTTATATTTATTGTAGATGATGAATTAGATATATGTGAACTTGTAAGTATTCATCTGAAAAAAACGGGGTTTAATGCTGAGTTATTTCTTAATGCAGCTGATTTCTTAAAAGGATTTAATAAAAAGAAGCCAGATCTTGTTATCCTTGATCTTATGTTGCCTGATATAGATGGCCTTGATATATGTAGGTTGATAAGAAAGAAAAGCAATATTCCTATTATTATTCTTACTGCAAAAAGTGATGAGACAGACAGAATTGTTGGCCTTGAACTTGGAGCAGATGATTATGTGACTAAGCCTTTTTCTCCAAGAGAGCTTGTGGCAAGGGTAAAGGCGGTTTTGAGAAGAAAACAATGGCATAATTTTGATATGGATAAAAAGATAAATATAGGGGATATGATCTGTATATATCCTGATAGATTTGAGGTATTTGTTAAAGGAAAAAAAATCGAACTTACAACCACTGAATTTAAAATATTGCTCACTCTTTGCAGAAGAAAAGGCCAGGTTTTTACAAGAGATCAGATACTTGATGAGCTTTGGAGTGGTAAAAGATTTGTTTTAGATAGAACTATTGATGTTCATATAAAAAATATAAGAGAAAAATTGGGTCCTGCCTCTGATTTCATAAAGAGTGTCAGGGGTGTTGGGTATAAAATAAAGGATTAGTGAAGATCAGAAAGACTACATTTTTAAAGTTTTTTATTGGTAGTTTCGCTGTTATACTTCTTATTTCATGGCTGTTTTTTAAATTCTCCACAAATGAAATAAAAAATATTTATGTAGAAAACGGGATAAATGAGCTTCATAAGATATGTATTTCTCTTTATAATAGTTTTAAATTTCTCATATTAGCACAAAATAGACAAAAAATAGATAAATTGTGTAAAAAATATGGAGAGCAACTTGGAATAAGAATTACTGTTATATCAAGAGATGGGACGGTCCTTGGAGACTCTCATAAAAGTCCAGATAAGATGGAGAATCATATAAACAGACCAGAAATAATAAATGCAATGAGGGTAGGAGAGGGGTATTCTATTAGATACAGCACTACTCTTGATTGTTATCTTGTCTATTATGCAGTTAGGATAACAAATGGAAGTAATACAATAGGTTTTTTAAGAGCAAGTTTGTTTTTAAAAGATATAAACAGAGAAGTAAAAAATATAAAAGAAAATTTAAGGAAAATATTTTTTCTTATTTTGCTTGCTTCTGGTTTTGTTTCTCTTGTACTTTCGAAGACCCTCACAATGCCTATTGAAGATATGATTGATAAAGTTTCACAGATTGCAAAGGGAGATTTTAAAGTAAGGATAACAAGGCTTAGAAAAGGTGAACTTGGATATTTAGCAAGGAATATAAATGATATGGCAGAAAGGCTTGAGCTTCTGTTTAATGAGCTAAAAAGAGAAAAAGAGAATTTAAAATATATTATAGATTCTATTCCAATAGGACTTTGTGTTATTTCGCTTAATGACGAGGTTCTCATTGCAAATAAAACGCTTAAAAACATTATTCACCAATATGATATAGAAGGAAAGCCCTATTGGGAGTCTTTTAGAGAAGCAAAATTTAATATATTTATCCAGAAGTTTAAAAAAGAGTTGAAGAATTTGGAACAAGAGATACCTATAGATAATAGGTTATTTTTGTGTAATATTATGTATATTAAGGAAAATAAAAGATTTATTATTAGTTTTTATGATTTAACTCCATTAAAGGAAACCGAAAGGATAAAAAAAGATTTTGTAACAAATGTATCCCATGAACTAAAAACACCTATTACTTTAATAAAGGGTTACTTAGAGACTTTGATGGAAATGGAAACAGATGAAGAAAAGAATAAGTATTTGGATATAATAGATAGAAATACAACAAGGCTGTTTAATATAATAAATGACTTGTTATTGTTAAGCGAACTTGAGACAAAAGCACACTTAAATATAGAAGATATCAATATAAAGGATGTGATGAAAAATATTCATGAATTATTTATATCAAAGCTTAAAGAAAAAGGTCTTTACTTTAAAATAAGTATTCCCCAATCTTTAAAATTTATTCGTGCAGATAGATCTAAACTGGAGCAAGCATTAATTAATCTTGTTGATAATGCAATAAAATATACAGAAAAAGGCGGTATATCTATAATGGTAGCTAAGGAGGAAGAAAATATAAAAATAGAGATATCTGATACAGGTATAGGAATATCTAAAGAGCATATATCTCGTATATTTGAGAGATTTTATGTGGTGGACAGGTCAAGGAGCAGGAAAAAAGGCGGAACAGGATTAGGGCTTTCAATTGTAAAGCATATTATAGAATTACATAATGGAAAAATATCTGTAAAAAGTTTTCCACATAAGGGAACAATTTTTAGCATATCTATTCCGCAAGTCATTTAACAAAAGATTAATTATAAATAAATATTTGTTTAAACAGGCTCATATATATCTCCTCTAAAAGATAAGGAGGAGATATTATGAAAAAAATCTATGTCTTAATTTTGGGTTTTCTTATATTTTTTAGTTTGCCTTCTATCTCAAAAGCAGGATCTAATGATGTTTTGGTTAGGATATTATTGAAAAAAGGGATACTTACTAAAGAAGAGGCAAGGCAAGTTATAGAGGAAATGAAAAAAGAAGAAGTGAAAAAAAGAAAACAATTAAAAGAGGTTACTTCTGAAGATATGAAAAAAGATGTAAAAGTAAATGAAAATAGAGTATTCAAAAATACAGCTATTCCAAATACTTTTAAAGGAATAAAATTTGGGATGCTGTCTTATATAGATTTTTCTACGGGAAAAATTTCTCTTTTTAAGAGTAACAAAACTAATTATAGCAAATTTAGTCTAACAAGAGGCTATCTTACGTTAAGAAAGGAATTTTTGCCTTGGTTATATGCAAGGCTTACTTATGATATACATAGGGATGCTACTGGAGACTACAAGAGTAGAATCAAATATCTTTATGCAGATCTTAAACCAAAATCTTTTGGTATTTTTACTGGTATGAATATAGAGATAGGCCAAGGACATACACCTTGGCTTGATTTCGAAGAGCATATAAATCCATATAGGATGCAAGGAACGATGCCAATAGAAAGGGCAGGAGTGCTTAGTTCTGCTGATTTAGGAGTAAGTATAAAAGGGGATTTTAATGGGATATTAAGGGATGCAAAGAGGCTTATAGGTAATACCTCCTATATAGGAAAATATGGTAGTTGGCACATAGGTATATTCAATGGTGCCGGATATCATAATGAGGAAAAAAATACTAACAAAGTACTTGAAGCAAGAATTACTTT
>CAZMNC010000106.1:0-9451 GCA_964567535.1 uncultured Desulfobacterales bacterium
TTGTGGATGTTAGGACAGATTCTGAGTGGGATCAATTTCATATAAAGGGTGCCATA
Organism: uncultured Desulfobacterales bacterium; assembly: GCA_964567535.1. Classification (GTDB taxonomy): domain Bacteria; phylum Desulfobacterota; class DSM-4660; order Desulfatiglandales; family JALVZP01; genus CAZMNC01. The sequence continues at coordinate 57 of CAZMNC010000106.1, forward strand.
CATATATCCCTTAGTGAGATATTAAATAGAAATATTGAGTTGCCAAAAGAGGAAGAAATTATAGTGTATTGTAGATCAGGATATAGAGGTAATATTGCCGCCAGCCATATGCAAAGGATAGGATATAAAGATGTAAAAAATCTTGCCGGAGCTATTACTGCATGGATAAATGCAGGATATGAAACTACAACAATTTAGAGTGATAGACTCTGCGCTTATTGGAGAACTTCAGCTTATATTAGCAGAAAGACGAACCTCATTAGCTATGATGAGAACGGGTATTAGTGTAATAGATATAGTGTAATAGATATTTTTATTACAGAATTATTAATTTTTTAAGACTATTATTATCTATGATTTTATATCTTATCCTCAAGAATAATAAAGATACTAAGTTTTAATATAATTATATACTGTTTCAGCCAAATCAAGGGAAAAAAGGTGTTAGTTAGACTCATCCTTAACCTATAGCCATTATAGCTCTATTTTCATAGATTTTTTGCTTTTTAGCAATCTGAAACATTTTTCTATAATATTGCAAAAGCTTAGTCTTATTTCCCAGTTTTATGGCACATATCCAGAGGTATAATTCCACATGGTCTGATGTGGTTTTCTCTTATTGTATTCCTTTATGTAGCGAGCTACAGATTGTCTGGCTATATCAAGTGATGGATACGTTGAATAGCAATAGATTTCTTATTTCTTGACTGTTCCTATATTGATTGTATTTATTTTAATTGAAACATGTCTTATGATATGTCTTGAGACACTTTTTTTTGAGACAAATTTGTTCTATTAAAATACTTATTGTTGGCATGACTTTTGCTTCATTATTTTAATAAATCTTAAAAGGAGATAATATTATGAAAAAAGACAGGATTTCTTATCATGAATCAGTATTAAGGGCATATGAAAGGATAAAAAAGGATGGTTTGACTAATGTATGGGATAGATATGAGGCACAAGGACTTGGAAAAGATCCAGATAAAAGATGTCCATATTGTGCAGCAGGCACAAGATGTGACCTTTGTTCTAATGGACCATGTAGAGCAGATGCAGAAAAAGATAAAAGGGGGGTTTGTGGTATAAATGCTGATGGTATGGCAATGAGGATGATGCTTTTAAGAAATATTTTAGGTTCTTCCACATACCAATATCATGCAAAGGAAACAATAAAGACATTAAAGGAAACGGCTTTAGGTAATACACCTTTTGAAATAAAAGAGCCTGAAAAATTAAAGCAATTTGCTCAGAGACTGGGAATTGATACTGTTGGTTCTATAAATGAAGTAGTTATTAGAGTATGTGATTTTTTAGAAAAAGATTATAATACCGAAGAACCCAGTAAAATTGTGGAAGCTCTTGCTCCTGAAGAGAGAAAATCTTTATGGAAGAAGCTGGATATATTTCCATATGGTATTTACAAAGAGATGCTTAGAACCACAAGTTCATGTCTTACAAATGTAGATGGTTACTATGTTAGCCTTGCCCTTAAAGCTATGAGACTTTCAATAGCTATGGCATATCAAAGTCAAATTGTTCTTGAATACTTACAGGATGTGCTTTTTGGTATCCCCAGACCTCATCCAATGAGAGTAGATTTAGGGGTTTTAGATCCAGATTATGTAAATGTTCTTGTGAATGGACACGAACCATTTATGGGATTTGCACTTATAGAACTTGCTAAAAATAAAGACTGGCAAGAAAAGGCAAGACAGATAGGTGCAAAAGGATTAAGAATAATTGCCTGTATAGAAACAGGCCAGGAGATAATCCATCGTTGGCAAATGGATGAGGTTTTCTTTGGATATACAGGCAATTGGATTATGCAAGAGGCTGTTCTTGCAAGTGGTTGTGTGGATGTATTTGCGTGTGATATGAATTGTTCTTTGCCAGTTGATCCAATGTATGCTGAAAAATATAAATTTAAACTTATTCCAGTTTCAGAACTTGTTGCTTTTGAAGGAATTGAAGATAGATTTAACTATGAGCCAGATAAAGTAAAGATTCAGGCAGCAAGACTCTTAGATATAGCAATATCAAATTTTAAAGAACGAAGGCAAAATGTTGAACCTATCACTGGACAGCCAATAAAAGAAGCAATTGTAGGTTTTTCACCTGAAAGTATATTGGAAGTATTGGGAGGTAGTCTTGATCCACTGCTTGATGCAATAAAAAAAGGTATAATAAGAGGAATTGCAGGTTTTGTATCATGTACGAGTTTAAGAGATAATGGACAAGATGTGCATAGTGTAGCAGTTGCAAAAGAGCTTATAAAAAGAGATGTGCTTGTGCTTTCTATGGGATGTGGAACAGCAGCACTTCAAGTTGCAGGCCTTTGTAGTTTAGAAGCAAAAGAGCTTGCAGGTAATGGCATAAAAAGCCTATGTGAAACTCTTAATATACCTCCTGTTTTAAGTTTTGGAACATGCACTGATACAGGAAGGTGCGGAGATCTTCTTGCTGCTGTTTCCCACGCTTTGGGTGGTATCCCTATACCTGATCTTCCAGTAGTAGCATGTGCGCCAGAATATATGGAACAAAAAGCAACGATTGATGCCATTTTTGCTATTGCACTTGGGCTTTATACATATGTTAATCCTGTTCCTCCTGTAACTGGAGCACCAAATGTAATAAAACTTTTGACTGAGCAATGTTCAGAAATAACAGGAGGAATACTTCATGTTGAAGAAGATGCAGTAGAAGCTGTAGAAAATATGATACTACATATTGAGGCAAAAAGAAAAAAAATAGGGATATAGAGGAGGCTTTTAAATGAAATGTCCAGGTCAAGATAGTCGTTATTGGGGAAAAGACGCTATATTTGAGTCAAAATGTCCTAAGTGTGGAAGTATTGTAGAGTTTTTCAAAGATGATACAGTTCGTACATGCAAGGCATGTGGCTACAGGTTTATCAATCCAAAAATGGATTTTGGTTGTGCAGCATATTGTAAGTATGCTGCACAATGTTTAGGAAATCTTCCTCCCGAGCTTATAGCTCAGAGGGAGGGACTTCTGAAAGATAGAGTTGCTATTGAAATGAAAAAATATTTTGGAACAGATTTTAAAAGAATAGCCCATGCAACAAGGGTGGCAAGGTATGCAGAGATTATAGGAAAAGAAGAAGGTGCTAATATGGCTGTTGTTATGTCTGCAGCATATCTTCATGATATAGGGATAAAAGAGGCAGAAAAAAGATATAATAGTAGTGCAGCTAAGTATCAAGAGGAGCTTGGGCCTCCTATAGCAAGAGAAATACTCGAAAGACTTGGTGCTAAACAGGAACTTGTAGATGAAGTATGTGATATAATTGGACATCATCATCACCCAAAAAAAGAGGAGACATTAAATTTTAAAGTTTTATATGATGCTGATCTTATTACTAACTTAGAGGAAGAAGGGAAAAAAAGGCCACTGGATAAATCAAAAATAGCAGATATTATTAAAAAATCAATATTTACATATTCTGGCAAACAACTTGCAAAAGAGGTGCTATTAGGAGAGAGGAGGTAAAGCATGAAGGTAAAAAGGAAGATTATAGAAATCGACAAGGAACTTTGTGATGGATGTGGTCAATGTGTTCCTATATGTGCAGAGGGAGCTATCCAGATTATCAATGGAAAAGCAGAACTTGTTTCAGAAAAATACTGTGATGGTCTTGGTGCATGTACTGGAGAGTGTCCCAATGGAGCAATAAAGGTGGTAGAGAAAGAGGTGGAGGACTTTGATCCAGATGCTGTGATGGAATATTTAAAACAAAAGGGAAGAGATATAATAACTATTAAACCGAATAATTGGCCTGTCCAGATAAGACTTGTCCCTGAAACAGCACATTTCTTAAAAGATGCTCATCTTATTGTTACAGCTGATTGTGTGCCAGTATCATATCCTGAATTTCATAAAGATGTAGTTAAAAATAATTCCATTATTGTTGGATGTCCTAAATTTGATAATCCTGAGATGTATGTGGACAAGTTTATACAGATATTTAAAAATAATAATATTAAGAAAATCACATGTGTAATAATGGAAGTTCCATGTTGTTCCGGACTACCAATGATTATAAAAAGGGCTATGGAACTTGCGAATGTTGAAGTTCCTATGGAGGAAAAAGTTGTGCATATTGGATAATATATGAAATTTAGAGAACTAAAAAAGAGTATTTTTGATATTCTAAACTCTGATAAAGATCTCAAAAGCTTACTTGATTTTCCCAAGAAAAAAGTAGCGATTCGTCTTATATCTTTTTTATCCTATCCTAATGATTATATAAAAAAAAGAGCTATATCTGCTCTTGGTATTGTAGTTACCAAGCTTGCGGACGAGGATATGGAGCAAGCAAGAATAATTATGAGGCAATTTATGTGGAACCTAAATGATGAGTCTGGTGGAATAGGATGGGGTGTTCCTGAGGCTATGGCTGAGATAATGATAAAACAAGAGAGATTATGTAAAGAATATTTGCATATACTTAAATCATATGCAAAAGGCGGGGGAAATTATTTGGACTATGAACCATTGGAAAGAGAAGTAGACTATGCTATAAGAAAGATAAATAAGTTTGTGGAGGTTTTTGATGAAAATCAGTGAATATTTAATTCCTCAGCTCAATTTTGAATCATATGATTATTGGGACAAAAGAATATATTCATACTTTAGAACATGTTTTTCATGCAAGACTTGTGCAAGTGAATGTCCTGTTAATATATTTACGGGGCAATTAAATCCGACAAAAATAGTAAGATTATTTTGTCTTGGTTTTGAAGATTTATTACTAAATTCTCCTGAGATATGGTATTGTATCGAATGTGGTAAATGTTCTAATATATGTCCTATGAATGTAAAGCCACATCTCATTATTAAGTATGCACGGTATAAATCTATAAAAAATGGCATTATCGCAGCTAATATTATTGATTCTATTTCTAAGATATATTTAGAGTTTCAAAAGATACGCTTACAATTACTAAATAAATGCGTAAATGAAGAAGATATACCTGCTGATAATTTACTGCGTAATTGGGACTATTTGGCACAGTCAGTAGAAAACGATAAAAAAACATCACCAATTGAAATAAAAGAAGGATTCAAAAATGTTGTATCTGAATACAAAGGAATTCAAATAAACAATACCTCTTGTTTTACATGTAGAGAATGCAGTTCGAGCTGTCCGGTATATTTTAATGAATCAATATTTGATCCTGTAGTAATATTTAGATTATTTAATCTTGGATTAAAAGATGAGCTTGTTTTTGATCCTATGTTATGGTTATGCATAGGATGTGAAACATGTACTAAAGTATGTTCTCAAGGAGTTAAAGGTCACCTTATAGTCAAATATTTAAAAGAGGCCGCCGTGACCTCTCATGCTGTACAAAAAAATTTCCTTTTAAGATGGAATAAAACCCAAAAAGATCTTTTTGTGTGTTTTACTCAGAAGATAAATTCATTGATTGCTCAATCCTATAATAAGTAAGCTTATCTTGACTAATATGTCGCTTCTGAATTGCATTTTGTTGCAGACTAAATCTGGGTGGCGGTCCGGGTGGAGGGGGTGGAGGTCCTCCTGGCCCGAACCAAGGCGCACAAGATAAAAATGACCCACAGCTTAATAATAATATAAGTAGCAGTTTTTTCATTGTTTTCCCCCTTTTATTGAGCTAAGTATCTCATTTCCTGATCAGCAGGATAGTCTGGAACAACATGAATTCCGTCATAATAAATTTTTAATTCTGTAACTATAATATTATTATAAGCAACAGGAAAAGCCCAGCTTAATTCAGGTTCTAAGAATTTTGCTGCTGGTAAGATTTGGAGGCTTTTTATAATCTCTGGTAACTTGGCTTTTATAGTATTAATATCTATTGAAGTTTGGAATAAATGAGCATTTATTCCCATAGGCAATAGTCGCCCATCTAATGGATTAAATCGTATTACACCTATAACTACTCCTTGATATAGAATTCCTGCTTTTATCTCTATTTCTCCTGCTGGAGCACGACTTATCCAAACCTTTCCCGGGGTTATAAGCTTTAACGTGCTTTGAGCTGTATTCGTAGCCTGTTGTAAATTTGCAAGGATTGTTTGGATGGGAAAAGATGTGGCTATTCCTGGTACAGGACCTGTAGGAGGAGCTTGGGGCGGACCTGGAGGAGGTGGAGGGGCTATTCCACCAGGTACTCCTGCTGGTGGGACTCCTATTATTGGTGGGGCTCCTCTTTGAGAAGATATAATTGGATTACCAAGCTGTTGCGCAAAAATATTGCTTGTCCAACACAATGTTAATGCCAAAAACATAATAATAAAATAACAACTTGCATCTTTCATACTATCCCCCTTTGGTTTATTTTTTATTCTCTATTTTTTCAATCCGTTCTTCTAATGATTTAATTTTATCTTCAATGTTTTTTAAAATGCTAAGTATGTTTTCATCTTTGTTCCTTTTGTAATCTTTCCAAATAAATGCACAAATTAAAAATATTCCTATAGGAACAAGCCACCATATCCATATTCCCACAATAGGAGGAAATGCTATAGATGGTGGCCCAGGGGCGCATGCTGTAAAAAAACTGAAAATAAATAAAAAAAACAATTTTGTTTGCATTTTTTATGCTTTCACGTTTCTTAAATAAATAACATTCAAATATGAAGAAGTCTCAAAGAAAGAGTTAAAAAAATATTAAGATGGTAAGATTATTTTAGGGGTAGTCTAAAAAATACTGTTGTGCCTTTTCTTGTTTTGCTTATTATCCATATATCTCCGCCATGAGCTTTAACCATTGCTTTTGCTAAGGATAGGCCTAATCCCGTTCCCTTTTCTTTTTTTATATTTGTATGCGTGCCTCTGAAAAACGGTTCAAATACATAAGACAAAATTTCAGGATCTATTCCTTCTCCCTGATCAGAAACCCATATCTCTATTTGGTCATCTTTTAACTTCCATCCAAATTTTATAATTGAATTGTCTAATGAATGACGGATTGCATTAGATAAAAGATTTAAAAGAATCTGCTTTAACATGCTTTCATCTGCTATAATTTCTATTGAAGGCCCTTTCTCTAATATAATTGTCCTGTTACCTGTAAGTAATCGCACTTCTTGTTGTAAAAAATCTTCAAAAAATTTTTCTATATTAAATTTATTTTTTAATAAATTAGATGAGTTTTCTAAATGGGTTAAACCTAAAAGTTGTTCACATAGATGAATCAATCTATTTACCTCTTGATACATACCTTTAATTAGACGATAAGTTATTTTTGGATTATCTTGAGATCCTCTAAGTAATACTTCTAAAGATCCTTTTAAGCCAGTTAATGGAGTAAGTAATTCATGGGCAGCATTTGCAACAAAGTGTTTTTGAGATGAAAATGTAGCTTTAAGTTTTTCAATCATACTGTTGAAAGAATTAGCTAATTGGCCTATTTCATCTTTATTTTTGGATAAGTCTATATGTCTGCTAAAATCCCCTTTTGCAATTTGTTGGCAAGCCTTAGTTAATTCACATAGATTTTTTAGATTTGATGAAGTAAGCCAAAAGCTTAATAAACTTCCTATAAATAAGATGATAATCATCATTCCTATGAGCATTAACCCATGATGAAATAAAGTTTTTTTAATTTCTGTAAGTGGTGTGCTAAGTTGTATAACTCCTAATATACGATTACTTCTTGGTTCCGGGCGGATAGGTATTAATAAGACAAGTGTAGATTGGTGTCTGTTATTCATTATATAATTTATTTCTTTTTCGCCAGCTAATGCCTTTTGAATATAACGTTGAATCGGTATAGGAGGATCTGGTTCTTCAGGCAACAATTTTCCATTAGCAATAATTTTTCCTTTTTTATTCAATACAATTGCTATTGTATTACGAGAAGTAAGGTCTCTTGCTAATTGTTTAACATTGTGAGTACTTAAACGGTATATTGTTGGATACTTATCCAGACTTTCATTTTTTATCCAATGCTCAATAATTGGCTTAGCTCTGGCACGAAGATGACTACTTTTATCATGAATAAGTAAATGGCTAACATTCCAGTATGAATATATTCCAAGAACTAATATAGAGAATATCAGTAAGATTCCATATAATATACTTAATTTGATTCTAAGAGAAAGATTATTCCATATCGTTATTTTTTTTATCTGGATAAAAGGCATAACCCACACCATATATTGTTTTTATTAATTTTGGAGGACGATCTCCAATTTTATTACGTAAATGGCTTATGTGAACATCTATTATATTACTTTCTCCCATATAATTATAACCTAATATACGATTTAATAATGTTTCTCTTGTGAAAACACGTCGAGGATATTTCATAAATAGTTCTAATAGAGCAAACTCAGTTGGAGTTAATTGTATGTTCTTGCCTTCTTTTGTGACCTCTCTTGTTTCTATATCCAATGTTATATCACCGGAGATAAGTTTTGTTTGCTCAATAGATGTCCCACTTCTACGTAATAAAGCCCTGATTCTGGCTAATAATTCCTCAAAACTAAAAGGTTTTGTCATATAATCATCTGCACCAATATCTAAACCCTTAACACGATCTGATATATCCTTTTTCACAGTAAGCATTAAAATAGGTGCATTTATACCATTAGCTCGAATCTGTCTGCAAACTTCAAATCCATCAATATCTGGCAGTATAATATCTAAAATAATTAAACTGATTTTTTTATCTTTTTGAGCTAATAATAAACCCGATTTTCCAGTGGTTGCTGATATTATTTTATATCCTTCATATCTTAGACCAACGCATAAGAATTCCATTATCATAGGTTCATCTTCTATAATAAGTATTTTTATGGTTTTTCTCATAATTCTTATATCTCTTAATACTTATTTTAATAATAATCTTGCTATCACTAAATATACGCCTGTACCTATTATATCAGATAAAGTTGTTATAAGTGGTGTACTGGCTCCTGCTGGGTCTTTTTTAAATTTTAAAAAGATAAATGGTAAAACAACGCCTATAATACTTCCTATTACGACATTTACAACCATTGCTATTACAACCACTTCGGCTATTATTAAATTTTTGCCTCTAATAATTCCCATTATTGAAATGCCTAAGCCCATTACTACACCTAATCCTAAAGATACAATAAACTCTCTTGCTAAAAGATATAACCAATCCTTAATATCTATTGTTCCAACAGCAAATGCTCTGATTACTAAAACCGCAGATTGAGAACCTGCATTACCAGCTGTATCTACTAAAACTGGTAAAAATGTTACCAAAACTACATATTTTGCTATCATCATTTCAAAATTTTGAATAATACCTCCTGTTATAAAGTCCATAATTAACAATACTAATAGCCATATAATCCTACTTCTAAATATTTTTGTTAAAGGTGCATTTTTAATATTAGTGATGAAATCA
>CAZMNC010000107.1:0-28275 GCA_964567535.1 uncultured Desulfobacterales bacterium
ATGGTCGGCTTATTTGTGCAAAAATAGTAAGCTTATGGACCTTGCTAAAAGAAGTGGCCTCTTGCACGTAAATATAGGTATGGAAAGTATTGATGTGAAGACCTTAAGGAATATGAATAAAAGAGCAAACAATGTTCAGGAATATAAAGAGATATTAGAAAACTTGAGGAAAAGGGGTATTAGTTATTCCCTTAATTTCATATTTGGATGGGATACGGAAAAACCCAGTATATTTGATGCTACACTGCAGTTTTTGATGGATAATAAGGTGCCTGTTGCATATTTTAATATCCTAACCCCGCATAAAGGAACACCTCTTTATGAAAAAATGAAGACAGAAGGGAGAATAATTAATATAAATGATATTGGAAGATGGCCAGGTATAAAATGCTATATAAAACCTGCTTATTGTTCTCCTGAAAATCTGGAAGATTATGTAAAAATGCTGTATAAAAAATTTTATTCAATAACTTCTATTATAAAAAGGCTTCCGTTGCCTATTACTCAAGCAAATATAGCATCTTGGATAATTAATATTTCCCAAAGAAGGATAGCTTTTTCAGATACAGCAGAAAATTTTGATGCCTTTTAATAATAAAGAGAGGAGATAAACATATGCAAGAATGTATCTTTTGTAAGATAATAAAAGGTGAAATACCCTGTTTCAAAGTATATGAAGATGATATGGTTATTGCATTTGAAGATATTAATCCTATATCACAAGGTCATACTTTGATTCTTCCTAAAAGACATGTAGAAAATATTTGGGAAATTACAGAAGATGAATTAATAGCGATAGTAAAAGCGGCCAAAAAAATAGCTAATGCTATAAAAGATGTATTAAACCCTATAGGATTGGCTTTGCTCCAACTAAATGGAAAAGAAGTGGGACAGGAAATTATGCATTATCATCTACATATTATTCCACGAAGCCAAAATGAACCAGAATTACCTGTTTCAAAGTGGGAACTTAAACCAGGAAATACTACTGAAATAAAAAAAATAGCCCAAAAAATTTTAGAAACTATGAAATAGCTTATTCTAATAATTCTATATTCCAATATAAATAATCTCTCCAAGACTGGGGAATATTTTTATAACCAATTGTAATTCTTATAGCAGGAAGCCATTTGGGACGAACAGGTTTTTTTAGCAATTTCATACATGCTTCTTCAGGAGTTCTACCACCTTTTTTCTTGTTACATTCAGGACAACAAGTAACTATGTTTTCCCATTCCGTTTTACCACCTTTAGACTTTGGAATAATGTGATCATATGTTAACTCATCAGGAGATAATTTTTTGCCACAATATTGACAACGATAGTTATCTCTTATGTATATATTTTGTCGAGAAAATTTAACGGGTTTTTTTGTCCATTTTATCATCTTAAGCAGTCTTACTACTGAAGGAAGTTTAATAGTAAAACTAACAGAGTGAATTTCTTTATCATATTCTTCTAAAACTTCTACTTTGCCCAGAAATAGCAAAGTTAATGCCTTTTTCCAATCTATTATTTTTAATGGCTCATAAGTAATATTTAATAACAAAACTTGCATATTATGCTTATTACTGATTGATAATATTATAAATTTTAAAAAACTATACCCAATAGGTATTTACATGTCAAGTTGCAAAAAATATATTTATATCGCATATTCACTAAATATATTATTAGAATTTTTAACCTGTTTCTTAAAAATTACTTGATATTTCCTTAAATTATTTTATATTTTCTTTTTAACCATGGGATTTGTAATCTCTATAGTTAATAATAAAGGGGGTGTAGGTAAGACTACTATATGCTGTAATCTTGCTGTAGCCCTTTCATATCAAAAAATGAGAATACTTGTGATTGATGTAGATTCTCAATGTAACGCAACAGGCATTTTGCTGCCAAGTTATATAAATATTCGATATAGTTTATATGAATTATTAGATATAAATGACCAAGAAAAAGTAAGTATAGAAAATTGTATATACTTATCTAAATATAAAGGTTTATACTGTCTTCCAAATGTAGAAGAAACATCAGGATTAGAGTTAGACCTTATCTCTAAGTACCCGGATAGTTTAAGATATCTAAGAGATAGAATAAGAGAATATGTAAAAAATAATTATGACATAACTATCATAGATAATCCTCCTAATATGGGAATATTTGTGGCAAATTCACTTTTTGCAAGTGATCTTGTTATTGTTCCTATAGATGCAGGTTCTGCATATAGTTTAGATGGTTTAAGAAAAGCAATGGATTTGGTCATGACAATCAAAGAAACTGGTAATCCTGATCTTAAATTCTTTAAACTTCTTATTAATAAACTGGATAAAAGAACAGCTATAAGTAAAACCATTATATATGATATAAAAACAAGATTTGATGGATCCCATGTATTTAAAACTGTTATTCCTTTTAATACAGCTATCCAAAAGGCAGAGTATGCAAAACACAGTATTTTTAGATATAATTCTAATTCAAGAGCGGCACGTGCCTTCAAACAACTGGCAAAAGAGGTTTTATTAGATCTAAAAAATTTAGAATAACCTTTAAACTCATATGGCTGTAGAAAATAAAATCAAACGTAAAGGTTTGGCTGAAAGAATAAAAGAAGCAGCAACAGATAGCTTAATTGGACAAGGTGGCCAAAAAAATAACATTTCAAAAAAGATTGTTGTACCTCGTATTATAAATCCTCCTCTTGCAAATGGTTTTATTAAAGATACAAATATATCTAAGGCCTATAAATATATTGAAGTTCACAGAATGAGAGAAAATATAGTGAGTCTATTGAAGGAAAAAAATGGTAAAACCATTGTTGTCACTGCACCAAAAGATAATGTTGGTAATACATTTCTTACATGTACTATAGGAGTAAATATAACTTTTTTTACTAATATGAATGTCTTACTTGTAGATGCAAATCTTAGAAAGCCAGAAATACATAAGCATTTTGGCTTTGATATAAAAAATGGGCTTAGTGAGATAATATGTGATGCTGTAGATCCATTAAGCGTTATAAAAAATACAGTGCATCCCAGATTAAATATTATTACTGCAGGCAAACCTCGTGATGATATATCCAGATTTTTAAATAGGAGTATAATAGAGTATCTTGTTAGCACTGTCAGAGAAAAGTATGATGTTGTAATGTTTGATACCTCTCCTGTCCTCGTAAACAATAGAAATAACATAGATCCTTCTATACTTTCTTATTTATGTGATATAACTATGGTAGTAGTTTTAGACCGTAAGACAAGAAAACCTGATCTTGGAAAAACAGTATCTATAATACAGCAAGCAGGTGGACAAGTAGATGGAATTCTATATAATCACTTCTTACCAGAGGAAGAAATCAAAAAAAATCTTTTGGGAAAACTAATATCACGTATTTTATCCAAGAATTAATTTATCATGGATAGATTTAATTTTATTAATAAACAAGAAAGCAGAGCTCCTGATGCCTCATTTTACATAGCAAAATATATAATACCTATATTAGAAAGAAAAAAGATGGTTATCTCCTTTTTCATATTAGGACTTATCACTGCTATTCCTATTATGTTTATTGTAAAACCTGAATATGTAACAACTGCTGCTGTATTTGTAGAAGAACCATATTATCAGACTCAAAAAATATGGGAAAATTCACCAGCACCAAAATTACCATCAGGTGGATATGTAGAAATGGAAGTAGAAAGAATAAAAAGTCTATCCTTTATATTACAAGTAGTAAAAATTTTGCCTGATCAAATCAAAGCAGAACTAAATACTCCTTATACTATCAAAGATCAAATAGTAGCGTTTATAAAAACTAAATTAGAATATATATTTGGGAAAAAAACTGTTGAAAAATTGTTTGGTAAGCCGAAGCCTATTTTATCTAAGGAAGAACAAGAGATGAGATTAGCATTTCAAGTTCAAAGCAGGATAACAATTAGTAGCAGGCCAAAAGATGGTCTCATATTTTTAGAAGCAAGAACATTAAAAAGAGACGTGGGACCTGCAATTCTTAGAGCATATCTTGAAGTATGGCTTGCTCAAAATCTTGAAGAAAACAAAGAAAGTGCCAAATCAAAAACAAGAATTGCAAAAAAATTAAGAGACGAGGCATATAATAGACTTGTAGAGGCACAAAATGAATTATCTAATTTTAAAAGAAAATATGAAATACCAGGAGGATTAGAAGTAACAAGAGATGTGAATATAATGGTAAAATTAAAAAGATTAGAATCCAATGTAGAAATGGCAAAGGAAAAATTAAAGGCAATGGATGATTTATATGTAAGTGCTCGTATGGCAGAAGCTGGGATAGTATCCAATATAAAGATAATAGATTATCCAGAAATGCCCACAGAAGTTGTAAGAAGAAAGAGCATCAAAATTATGATAGCCCAAATAGGACTATTCTCTGCTGTAGGAATAGTTTTGGCTTTTATAATGGAATTCTTTGAATCACCAGTAAGAACAGAAGAAGATATAGAAGATGTGGTAGATATTCCAATAAGAGGACAAATAGGAAAGGTAGAATAAAAAAGTGATTAAAAGAAAGGGGGTTTTTTTTCTCTTTTTTTTTATATTTTTTTTTAAAAATGCTGCATCATATGTAATATACAAAAATGAGATAATTAAATCTTTTTTTATATCTGAACAATATGATGATAACATATATCTTTTAAAACAAAAAGAGTCAGACTGGATTACTGTTATTTCTGTTGGAACAACTTTTATTTTATCTTCAAATAGATATTCTTTAAGTTTATCATATTCACCCACATGGACTATTTATAAAGACCACCCAAAAAGTGACACCCTTAGACATTCTGCTAAACTTGACACTAAATATGGAATAAAAAAACATCTCTGGTTTTACCTTTCAGATCTATATGAAAAGTCTGAAGAGCCTATTGAGGAAATAGGAGCATGGAAATCTCAAACAGTAAGAAAAAACAGAAATACTTATAAAAGAAATTTATTTGATACTAAAATTTTATGGCAATTTAAAAAAAGGAGTTCTGTATCAATTGGATTTAAATGTGAAACATTAAGAAACGAAGATCCTAACTATGATAATTCCACAGAATATGGGCCATATTTTCACATATCTTATAGAGCTAATATAAAAAATAAAATAGAGTTTTATTATTATTCTAAGAAAAATAGAACAAGTAGAGAAATTGGCGAACCAGCAGTTCCCAGTTTTAATGGTTATGATGCAAGCGTAAGATATACTTATTATTTTAAAAAAAACACAAGTGTATTTTTTCAGTATAAAAATGTAAAAAGGAACTTTCTCAGGCCTGGATATAATACAGTAACTGTAGATGACTATAGTATAGGTATATATAAACCATTCTCTCCCAAATTAAGTATATCATGCGCATTATTTTACTTTAAACCTCATGGTTTTAAAAATAATAAAGGCCATAAAGGTTATTTTATAGATATTATAAAAAGATCACATAATGCGCAATGGAATGTAAGATATAAAAAAAGCTGGGATGAAGGATATCTTGAATCTCAACGTAGAGAATTTACAAGATATAATAAATTGAGTATTACGTACAAAAAACTATTGGATAGAAATTATACTTTTAATATGGGGTTTTACTATAGAAAAAATATATACCAAACAGGCGATGAAAATAATACTTATGAAATAAATGCTTCTTTAAATAGAATGATAAATAGATGGTCACAGTTTACTATTTCATATTCTCACTTAGAAAGAAGTAGTACTATACCTTTAGATGAATTTATTGACAATAGAGTAACATTTAGCTTTCAAATAATAAAAAGATAAATTTATCTTTTTATTATGGGTATAAATTCCACTCTTCTATTTAAAGCCCTTCCAGCTTCTGTATTAGATGGAGCAATAGGTCTCCAATAAGCAAAACCTTTTACAATAAATCTTCTCTTTGAAATTCCCTTACTAACAAGATAATCACGTACTGACAATGCCCGTTGTATGGAAAGCTTTTTATTGTATCTTTCTGTCCCTATAATATCAGTGTGACCATCCAATTCCATATCCAATGATGGATTCTTTTTCATAATATCAGCTATCCGATCTAAATAAGGGAAATATTTAGGCTTTATATTGTACTTATCAAAATCAAAATGGATATTTTTTAATATCCAACAGCCATATTTGTTCACATTTGCTCCCAATGGAGTATGTGGACATCTATCTAAATAATCAGGAACACCATCTTTATCCGAATCTAATGGACATCCTAAATCATCTACTTTGACACATGGGGGGGTATCTGGGCATTTATCTATATTATCTGGCACTCCATCACAGTCTGAATCCTTAGGCCCTATACAACATAGAGGAACCTTTTTTGCTACATATGCAAGTATATTCTTATCTTCAAATAATGAAGATACAGCAGATCTTAATGCTCCATTACAGCTATCATATAAATCCCTTGAAAAATATTTTTTTACAACTGTTTTTTTATAGCTATTTCCTGTTTCCACATGTAATTTTACAGTGCAATCAATTTCGCTAAATCCCCAGTCAACATCAACATCAGTAACAGCCATTTTTACAAGATGAGATGAGCTATCTTTTATAACTGCCCCTCTTTCTTTCAGTATCTCAGAGAATAATTCAACAGCACAATCTGTCCATTTATATAGATTAGCCTCCCATTTATGGGTATATTCCCCTATTTTAATTTTCTTCTTTTTTTGAACATTTAACACCCATATATCATCAACTGCTTTAAAAGGAGGAGCAGCTAAGCGCACAGGCTTTGTTTTTAGTATATCTGGTATATAAAATCTTTTTGCATTAGGAGAAGCACATCCAAAAACCATTACTAAAAATATTATAGATAATATCTGCAAATCCTTCCTCCTTATATTTTTATTCAGAGCTTTCGCTCTTTGGTATGTGTAGTAAAAGATCTCTATTAGGCACCCATTTACCGCCTTTTGCCTCACATGTCGCTTTATCAGTAGCCTGAGGAACCCATATCTTTCCTTTTCTTTCACATTCATATTTATCTTTGGCAACAGGTATCCACTTATATCCCTTTTTCTTACATTCACTCTCTGTAATACCAGGTATCCATTTACCTCCTCTTGAAACACATTCTAACAATGTTTTGGCAGAAGCCCCTTTACAATAAGGAATACCTACTGCTTTACCCTTTTTATCAATACACATTGCTTTATCAGGATTTCCATTGATATCCATACATTTATCAACATCTGGAGTTCCTTGTTTAGTTATGCATATATAACACCTATATGCCTCACCCCTCAGTTCATTATAATCACCAAAGTCTATAAATACATGAGTTGCTCCCAGTTCCGCGGCATTATCAAGGAGTTGATCCAACGCATTATTGTATGCAATAGAACGTCCTACACTCCACCATGAAATCAAACCTGCACCAGGAAAGGCTCTACCTTTTACATTACCAAGAAATTCACACTCTTTTTCACATTGCTGTACTTGTTCCACATTTACTATTCTTACCCTTGTAGCACGAGTAGACATATCAGTTGCACATGATAATGTGAAAAAACTCAAAAAAAGTAACAATATCAAGCCTCTTTTCATCTTATGCCCCATTAAAATTTAATTTTCAAAAACAAAATTAAGGTACTATGATAACATCATTTTCTTTAAGCCTAATATTTACTTCTGGATATCGACCTTTAACCCCTTTTTCATAATTATATATTATATCCTGCTGTTTTCCGCCTTTCATCCTTACTATGATGATATGGTCAGCATCTGCCCAATCATTCAATCCTCCTGCCCATGCGAGGGCTTGAAGCACTGTCATATTAGCATAGAGTTCATATGATCCTGGTCTATTAACATTACCCATTACATATATCCTTGATCTTGGCTTATATGTTACTTTACGCACAAAATTAACATACACTACATCTCCTGGTCTCAATTTGGGAATCTCTCCAGAAATCTGACCTTTAAGAAATTTGGAAAGATTGTATCTTAAAAATATTCTTCCAGCCCTTATTATTGAAATTGTACTTAAATCAGCATCATCTCTTGCTCCACCAGCTATCACTAATAAATCCAATATATTCATATTCTTTATAAGATCATAAACTCCAGGATGATTTACACCACCAAATATACTTACCTTACTTTTAATAGATTGTTCCAATTTTGAAGGAGGTGGAGTCCATGGCATAAGTCGCCTTTTTATAGATCCAAAAGTGGAGGATATAGGAACAAATATAACATCCTCAGCATGGATAGGAGTCAATAATCTTGGATCCCCAGTAATAGTAAACTGATATAAATTAACTTTTATTCTGATTGTTCTACCATTTGGCATACGTCTTCTTATCATTACATCACTCATCACAGCACCATCTGAAGCGCCACCGGCCACACTCAAGGCCTCTTGAATATTAGCTGACTCAGGTATATTATACTTCCCCGGCTTTTCCACATGACCTAATATTTCAACATAATGCTTCTTTTTCACGATACCAACATCTATGTGTGCAAAACTCTTCATGTATTTAGGAAGTCTTTCTCTTATCATTTCTTTTATCTCTTCTGGTGTCTTGCCATCAACATAAAAATGTCCATATTCAGGAATATAGATATATCCATTTTCATCTACTTCTATCTGATTATATGTTAAAGCGAGCTTCAAATTTACTATGTCAAGAGCACTGGGAACAGTACCAGGAGCTTGTCTTTGTGGAATACTTATAAATAACAAATCTCCTTTATCAACTTTTTCCTTATATTTTAATGGATAAGGAACTATTATTGCATCGTTAGGTTCCAAAATTAACGATTTGCTTATTTTTATTAATTTAAGTTTTCCATTAATAATTCTTCTTAATTTTATATTAGAAATATTTACGCCTGGAAGTAAACCACCTGCCGTATTTATGAGATCAGAGAGAGTTAAAACATTAGGCACTCTGTACCACCCTGGATAACGAACCCCTCCTACGATTTGTATATACCTTGTTCTTTTAATTAGGTTAACAGTTACTTTTTTTCCTTTGACCAAATAAGTAGACAACTTTTTATTCAATATGTTTTCAAGCTTTTCAATAGTTAACCCTTTTACAGATACTTTTCCAACATTAACTATATAAAGATTTCCAGATGGATCTACATCATATTTATGAGACATGTTATACTGACCAGGCACAGATATATATATTATATCTCCTGGCATAAGAGCATTATCAGATTGAGCAAATAAGATTCTTGTAAGGTACAAGATACTTATAACTGAAAAAATATAAATATATCGCAACTTCATCATTTCTATAAAATTTTTAAAATTAAAATCGCTGATATGTCAATTAAAAATTGAATTGATATTTTTATAAAATTATAACATACTATTTTAGTTAAAATATTATTATAAATTAATAAGTTATAAATTATAAGATGGAATTTTTGTTTTTAGTAGTAGCAATTTTGATAGGCTATTTTTATATAGGTTATTATATTTTTCTATGGACTTTATCTCTTTTTGTCAAAAGAGATGCTTTTTCAGCAAAAAAAAAATATTATCCATTTATTTCAATAATTATACCTGCATATAATGAAGAAAAAAATATAAGTCAAAAGATAGAAAATTGTTTATCAATAAACTATCACTCAGACAGAATGGAAATCATTATAGTATCAGATGCTTCTACAGACAAAACAGATGATATAGTACGTTCTTTTATAAAAAAGACAAATAACAAGAGAATAAGATTACTCAGACGAGCAAAAAGGGAAGGAAAAGAAAGTGCTCAAAAATTAGGTATAGAAAATGCAGAAGGAAATATAATTATATTTTCTGATGCTGCTACTTTGATAGAAACAGACTCTGTGTTAAATATCGTAAAAAATTTTTGTAATCCAGATATTGGTTGTGTCAGCAGTATTGACAAAATAATAACCTCTGATGGAAAGGTCAGCGGAGAAGGTCTTTATGTTAAATATGAAATGGCTATCAGAAGACTTGAATCAAAGGTAAATAGCCTTGTAGGAGTTAGCGGTTCTTTTTTTGCTGTAAGAAAAGAGCTATGCAATCCATGGCCAAAAGATTTAGCAAGTGATTTTAACGTTGTTTTTAATGTTATCAGAGCCGGCAAAAAAGCTATATTAGATGAAAAAGCTGTGGGATTTTATAAAGATGTGCTTGACGAGAAAAAAGAATTTGAACGCAAAGTTAGAACAATTATAAGAGGCATTACTGTTTTATCCAGAAATTTAGATATGTTAAATCCTTTAAAATACGGGCTATTTTCATGGCAACTCTTTAGCCACAAAGTTTTAAGATGGATTTCTCCTTTTTTATTAATACTATTATTTTTATGTAATTTGTATTTAAGATGTGAAAATTCATTATTTTATACTATATTAATATTTCAAGTTATATTTTATATAATTTTATTTATAGTTAATATAATTCCTGTTCAATATATATCTTTTTTGTATTATTTAAAAAAAATATCAAATTATTTTATAGGTGTAAATTTATCTATTATTATTGCATGGTGGAGATTTATTAAAGGCGAAAGGATTTCAATGTGGCAACCATCTCAAAGGGTCTAATAAAGTATGGAATTTCTTATTTTATATTCAAAAGTGGAATTTGGAAAAGATTGCACAAAGGACATCTTATAGTATTAGGCTATCACAGAATACTACCAGGAAAATATGATATTCTTGTACAGCCAGGTATGTATGTAACAACAGAAACTTTTGAAAAGCATATAGTTTTTTTAGCTGATAATTATAAAATTATATCTTTTGACGTTTATCTAAGCGGAAATCTGGATCCTTCAAAAAAATATTGTATAATTACATTTGATGATGGATGGTTAGATAATTATTTGTATGCTTATCCAATTCTAAAAAAGTACAATATATCTGCTACTATATTTTTAACATGTAACTATATAAATACCAATAAAGTTTTCTGGACAGATAAAATAGCCTATATATTAAGTTATCTAAAACAAAACAAGTTTAAAGTCGAATTAAAAACCCAATTAAATAAATATATTATAGATTTCATTCATGCAAACTCTAAAAAGCATGAAAGAGAAATTTTTGATCATATCATAAATTGGTTCAAAAAATTGCCATATGGATATTTAATAAATATTATTAATGAACTTGAACAGATATTAAATATAAAAGAATATAAAACAAGGTCATTTCTTAATTGGATTGAAATAAAAGAAATGTCTAATAATGGTATATACTTTGGATCACATGGGATAAGTCATAAACCTTTGACACAAATAAGCATTAATGATTGTATTGAAGAAATAAAAATATCGAAAATGATTTTAACAGATAAAAAAATAAATTTTATCCCGGTTTTTTCCTATCCTTATGGGATATATAACCAAAAAATTAAATATCTACTTAGTAGATATGGATATAAAGCCTCTGTTACTACAGATCCTGGATTAAATTTACTTGTAAACCAAGATTTATTTGCTATAAAAAGATTTAATATACATGAAGATATAAGCAAAAATCATGCAGTTTTATGTTTTCACACATTAAGAACAAGTCTATAAAAAAACATACGTTAAATATAGTTCATATATTCTCCGGGGATTTATGGGCAGGTGCAGAAGTAATGATTTTTAATCTTTTATCAGAACTGAAAAAGTTTAAACATATAAATCTATATGCAATATCCTTAAACAAAGGCACTCTTATGAATAAACTTATTGACAAAAAAATAAATATAGAAATTGTTGATGAAAAACAATATCCTTTTATTATTATTTTATTCAAAATAGCAAAAATTCTTATTAATATTGGTAACATAGATATTATTCATTCTCATAGATACAAAGAGAACTTAATAGCTTTTTTAACAAAATTATATTTAAAGCCAAGTGTTAAGCTTATAAGTACAATGCATGGAATATCTGAAATCGAAAAAGGCATAAAAAAGATTAAAGATATAGCAAATATGTGGATATTAAGAAATTTTTTTATTACGGTGAGTGTATCTAATGAACTTAAGTATCAGTTAAAAAATAGGAAATTTTCAAAGGTAATAACAATACATAATGGAATAAATATTCCCTCTTATATTCCAAAATCCAAAAATTCTATTATACACATTGGTACAGTAGCACGCTTAGTTAAGATAAAAAGACTTTATTTATTTTTGTTTATTGCAAAGGAATTAAAAAGTAAAAGATCTAACCTTAAATTCAGCATATTAGGTGATGGTCCTCTTAAAAACAGACTAATTTTATTAGCAAAGTCCCTTGGGTTAGAAAAAGATATAACTTTTTTCTCTGAGGTAGTAAATCCCATTTCTTATTATAGATCCTTAGATATATATATAAATACCTCCTTACACGAAGGAATTCCGATGAGTATTCTTGAAGCAATGGCTTGTGGAAATCCTGTAATCGCTTTTAAAGTAGGTGGGATTCCTGAAATAGTTGAAGATTCAAAGGAAGGATTTATGATCGAGAATAATAATTTAAAACTCTTTATAGAAAAAATATTAGTTTTAATAGATAAGCCAGAATTAAGATATACAATGGGGAAAAGATGTAGAGAAAAAATCAAAAATTATTTTAATGCAACGCTAATGGCATTCAGATATTATAATTTATATAAAAATTTAATATTATGAAAAAAAAGATTTTGATGATATGTTATTATTATCCTCCTCTTAGAGATGTGGGTTGCAGGAGGAGTGTAGCTTTATCTAAATATATATCACAACACGGATGGGAACCATATGTTATAAGTGTAAAAAATCCTGATAAAGAATATTGTAACATAGGTAATACTTTACCTCCTGAAAATGTTTATACATATTATACATATTCAATTATTAATCCATATAAGCTTTTGGGAAAGATAAATGGTGCTATATCTCGTTTGTTGACTTTAATCTTTAATTTTAAACTAACTAGGAACTATCTTTATGATATATTTTGTATCCCAGACATATTCTTTGGATGGATACCTTTCACATTATTAAAAGCTATAAAATTAATCAAAGAAAAGAAAATTGATCTTATTTATTGTTCATGTCCTCCTGTTAGTTCAGCTGTTATAGGGACGTTTATAAAAAATATTACTAATAAAAGACTTATCATTGACTTCAGAGATCCTATTCCATCTGATGTCTATGTATGGAAATTTCCGTCTCCACCACCTTTATTTAAAAAAAAGCTTGATAGAATAATAGCTAATTGGTTTTTTAATAATTGTGATATGTTTATAACAACAAGTAATGAATTAAAGAACATATATATTACAAAATACCCTCAATTGAAGAATAAGGCATTTACCATATATAATGGATTTGAAGATTCAATCTATAAAGTTGCTTTTAATAAAAATAAAACAAAATTTCAAAAATTTACTATTATATATGCTGGAAATTTCTATTGGCAATATGGTAATCCAGAAATCTTCTTTCAGGCATTAGCAATCTTAAAAAGAAATGAGAGAATTAACACGAAAAATTTCCAATTTCTATATTATGGAGTAAACAAGAATGATATAAAAAATATTTCTAAAAAATACAAAATAGATGATATTGTTTCTGCCGAAAATTTTAGAGAATATGAATATATAGTTAATAAAATTATTAAATCACACCTGCAATTATTGAGAATAGCAAGGCCTATGATTACAACAAAATTGTTTGAAGGTATTATGCTCAATATTCCTTTTTTAGCTTTAATTAATTATAAAGAAGTTGAAGATATTATAAATAAATATAGTCCAAGTTCATATATTATAAAAACTGATTCACCAAAAGATATTATTAATGCAATCATGGATGCCAAAGAAAAATATAATAAAAATATGATAAAAGATAATCGTATTTATGAATTTAGCACTATTTTTTCAAGAAAAAATCAGATACTTAGGTTAATAGATATTATTAATAATCAACTTGTGTTATGAAGAGACTAAAAATTATTAATGTTGTAGGCACCAGACCTAATTTTATTAAAATAGCGCCTATTATATGGTCTATGGAGAAAAAAAAAGGTCAAGTAGATTATTTACTGGTACATACAGGACAACACTATGACAAGGAGATGTATGGCAATTTTTTCTCTCAACTAAATATACCTAATCCTGATATAAACTTAGAAGTGGGTTCAGATACGCATGCAAAACAAACAGCTAATATTATGATAAAATTTGATGATGTTCTTTTAAAGCACAAACCTGATATAGTTCTTGTAGTTGGAGATGTAAATTCTACTATTGCATGTGCTTTAGTATCTGTAAAATTGGGTATACGTGTAGCTCATGTTGAAGCGGGCCTGAGAAGTTTTGACAGAAGTATGCCTGAAGAAATTAATCGCATATTAACAGATGCAATATCTGAATATCTATTCACTACAGAAAAAAGTGCTAATGAGAATCTTAAAAAAGAAGGAATCCCTGAAAAAAAAATTTTTTTTGTTGGAAACATAATGATAGATACACTTATCCATTGTTTAAAACAAATCAAAGATGATGAGCTGCCGTTCTCAAATTTAAAAAAGAAGAACTATGGGATAATAACTATACATAGGCCATCCAATGTCGATAATATAAGCACACTTTCTAATTTCTTAGATATTTTTATTGAAATCTCTCAAAGACTTACCTTAATAATTCCTTTACATCCACGAACTTATAAAAACATAAAAAAATTCAAATTAGAGCACAAACTGAATGTATTAAGTAAAAATGCTATCATAAGTAACTCGATTGGATATATAGAAATGATCAAGTTAATCAAAAATGCAAAACTTGTAATTACAGACTCTGGAGGTCTTCAAGAAGAAACCACTTTTTTGGGGATTCCCTGCATCACTATAAGGAAAAACACTGAAAGGCCTTGTACTGTTGAAATAGGAACAAACGTAATAGCAGGAACAAATAGGGATATTATTATGAAACATGTTGAAGATATCCTTTTAAATAGATTTAAAAAGGGGGATATCCCTCCTTTATGGGATGGAAAAACAGCTGAGAGAATATTAAATATATTAATTAATAATTAAAGATCATATAAAGGGAATGAAAAAAACTTTAAAAGCTATTTCAGAAATAATCACAGCTATTCTTTCAAAGAAGAAAGACAGAATTATAGGATTTCAATCTTCTCTAACTATAAAGGATTTAATCCCTATCCTAAAAGGGCTTTTTTCTTTAAGTAAACAATATGGATATTCTATTTCTGAATATGAAAGAAAATTTGCAGAGTTTATAGGTGTGCCTTATGCCTTTTCATATTATGCAGGACGCATAGCTTTTGATGCTATACTCTATGCACTCGATATTAAAGAAGGAGATGAAATAATTTTACCTGGTTATACATGTGTTGCGGTACCAAATCCAATTATATTTAGAAAAGCAATACCAGTATATGTAGATATAGACTACAGTACATGTAATATATCTCCAAAAGCTGCCTGTAAGGCTATAACAAAAAAAACAAAAGCAATAATAATTCAACATACTTATGGAATTCCAGCTAATATAGAGGCCTTTCTAAGTATATCTAAAAAATATAATATCCCAATAATAGAAGACTGTTGTCATGCCTTAGGTAATACTTACAAAGGAAAAATGCTTGGATCCTTTGGAGATGCAGCATTCTTTAGCACTGAACAAACAAAGATTATATGCACAGGAATGGGAGGAGTTGCTATAACAAAAAATTCTGAAATAGCAAAAAGGCTTAAAACATATCAAGATAATTGCATATTTTCATCTCATAAAGAGATTAGAAAAATGCTTTGCTATCTAATATTTAAATTAATATTCTTGAATCCCTCTACTCAATGGTTTGGTGAAATTTTAAGCTATTATCTGGATAGACTTGGAATAATATCAATTCCTATAACAACTAAAGAAGAAATGAATTGCCGAAAGCCAAAAAATTTTAGAAAACGTTTTCCAAATGCATTAGCATATGTAGGAATAAGTCAGCTTAACCAAATTAGATGGAATTTAAAAAAAAGAGAAAAGATTGTAAATTTTTATAAAAATATTTTACCAAAAATAGGATTTCAAATACTTAATTCTTTTCACCAACAAGCAATGGTAAGATTTCCTTTTATAACAGAACACAAATATCAACTGAGAGATTTTGCCAAAAAATTAAACTTAGATATAGGAGTTTGGTTTTGTGCCCCTGTACATCCTGATACTGTGCCACAAGAACTTGCAGGATATTCATACGGCTCCTGCCCAAATGCTGAAAAGGCAGTTAATACAGTTGCCAATTTACCATGTCATCCTAATTTAAATGAATCAGATATTAGTAAAGTAATTAAAATTCTAATGAAATTCAAGCAATGTAAGAAATTCAATACATATGAATGATTATATCCGTATTTTGAAATTATTGTTAAGAAATATGTTAGATTTTTTAAAACAAAAGTATCAAATTGCCAATTTCAAAATAAAAAATAAAGAAAGAAATATATTTATAGATGAACAAGTATTCATATCTAATTTAGACAATATAACATTAAATCCTCATACTGCTATTTATAAAGGGGCAAAGATATTTTGTAACAATGGAACAGTAGAATTAGGTGAAGGATCACATATTGCAGGAGATGTTTATATTAATGCTGTCAAAGGAAATCTTAAAATAGGCAAGGGTGTTGCTATAGGCCCTAAGACCGTTATCGTTACGTACTCAAATTATTATGAGCCAGGGAAAAAAATTAGTGAGTGTAGAATATGTGCTGACATCAGTATAGGAGATGATGTATTTATTGGTGCTTCAGTTATTATAATGCCCGGAGTGAATATAGGAAAAGGGGCAATCATTGGAGCAGGTGCTGTTGTAAAAAATGACATACCAGACTATGCTATAGCTGTTGGTATTCCGGCAAAAGTAATAAGATATAGAAAAAAATAAGTAGAACTTATACTTATATAAAATGAACTGGAAAATACCTCTTTTTAACATAAATTATGGAAAGGAAGAAATGGATGCAGTAACAGAAGTTATAAATTCTGGATGGCTCACTATGGGAGAATTAACAAAACAATTTGAAAGATCATTTGCAAAATTTATAGGGGTTCAAAATGCAATAGCAGTAAGTAATGGGACTGCTGCCTTGCATTTAGCTTTATTAAGTTTAGGAATTAAGCCTGGTGATGAAGTTATATGCCCTTCCCTAACCTTTGTAGCGACGGTAAATGTTATAAAATATGTGGGAGCAATACCTGTATTTGCAGATGTAACAGGACTAACTGATTGGAATATAAATATAGAATCAATAAAAAAGGTAAAAACGTCAAAAACAAAAGCTATTATAGTAGTTCATTATGGTGGTTATCCATGTGATATGCCAGTAATCTGTGAATATGCCAAAAGAGAAGGTCTGAAAATTGTTGAGGACTGTGCTCATGCGCCTGGAGCAGCAATAGAATCTAAGAAAGTGGGTACATGGGGAGATGTTGGATGTTTTTCTTTTTTCTCTAATAAAAATATTTCTACAGGCGAAGGTGGTATGATAACCACAAATCATAATAAGTTAGCAAAAAATATCCGTTTAATGAGATCTCATGGCATGACATCTCTTACACTGGATAGGTATAAGGGCCATTCATTTGATTATGATGTTATTAAACTGGGATATAACTATCGTATCACAGAAATAACTGCTGCCTTAGGGATAGCACAATTAAAAAAAGTAGATTTAAACAATAAAAAAAGAAAAGAAATAGTTGAATATTATCGTTTATTATTAGATCCTTTTAAAGATATTATTATTCCTTTTAAATATTACAAATGGGAATCAGCTTATCATATAATGCCTATTTTATTACCAAAATATATCGATAGAAAAAAGATAATGTCATATATGATGAAAAATGGTATCCAAACAAGTATTCATTACCGACCTGTTCACACTTTTAGCATATATAAATCCATAAAATGTAAGCCTATGCCCCTTACAGAAGAAATTGGTAATAGGGTTATTACTCTACCGTTATTTCCTAATATGTCCTTTAAAGAAGTGGAATTCGTGGTGGATACTTTAAAAAAGGGATTAATGCAAAGATAAAAATGCGTATATGTTATATAGGATGGGCAGATCATATTCATTTAATTAGATGGGCACAAAATTTCATTAAACTTGGACATAAAATTTTAATTTTAACTCCTTCTCAAGGACTTAATAAATCATTAAATGCTTTTACAATAAAAATTTTTACCAGAAATATGAGAAAATCTTTATCCAATATAGAGTATTTAATATGGTCAAATCTTTTTATGTCTAACATCATACATGCGCATTGGGCAGGTTTTGGAGATACTGCATTAACCTCTTCATTGGGTATAATTCCCTATGGTATTACTGTATGGGGATCAGATATTTATCGATTAAATGAATTTCCATATGAATCACAATATAGAATCACATTTGGATTAAAAAATGCTGATTTTGTCACATGTGATTCACATGATTTAAAAAAGAAATTAATATCCTTAGGTATAACACAGGATAAAATATATATTATTCAATGGGGTGTAGATACATCAATTTTTCGTCCAAATGTTAATACAGAATTACTAAAAAAGGAATTAAATATACCTGAAAAAGCTAATATTATATTTTCTCCCCGTCAAATAGCGCCAATATATAATATAGAAACTATAATAAAGGCATTTGCAGAGCTTTTAAAAAAAGAATCAAATATTATATTGATTCAAAAATATTACAAAACAACTACTGAAAGATTGATTCAGTTGAAAGAATATGCAAAAAATTTAGGTATAGGTAATAAAATAAGATGGATAGGAACTATACCATATAGAAATATGCCCTTACTATATAGTATTGCAGATATAGTAGTATCTATCCCATTTTCGGATAGTACCCCCATGTCTATTTTAGAAGCAATGGCATGTGGTAAACCTATTATTGCCAGCAATCTTCCTTCTATAAAGGAATGGATAGTACATGGTAAAAATGGATTATTAGTAGATCCTATGGATATTAATACATTGATATTTCATATGTTATTCTTATTAAAGAATAAAGAAACAAGAGCATTATGGGGTAAAATTAATCGTTTGATAGTTCTTAAAAAGGCGTCTCAAGATGTACATATGAGACATATGGAAAAAATATATAAAAAATTGGTAAAAACAATAAGTTGGAAACAAAAAATGAAAAGATTTATGAAATACACTTCAAAAATTAGGAAACTTTATGCTATAGATTTTGAAGGGGGTAATAATTAATTGGAATGGTTTAACAAAAAAGTATTAATAACAGGTGCAGGCGGTTTTATTGGTAGTCATCTTGTAGAACATTTAGTTAGAAAGGGTGCCATAGTAAGAGCTTTTGTTCGTTATAATTCCCGCAATAATTGGGGACTTTTGGATCTGCTTCCAAAAGATATACTTGATAATTTAGAAATATTCTTAGGTGACATTCAAGATCCTCAAATTGTAAAAAAAGCAGTTAAGGGATCTGAAATAGTGTTTCACCTGGCATCTTTAATTGCTATTCCATATTCATATATTGCTCCTATGAGCTTTGTTAATACTAATGTATTAGGAACATTACATATAATGGAGGCATGTTTACAAGAAGGAGTAGAACGTGTTATTCATACTTCCACAAGTGAAGTATATGGTACAGCAAAATATGTTCCAATAGACGAAGACCACCCTCTTCAAGGACAATCTCCATATTCAGCAAGTAAAATAGGAGCGGATAAAGTTGCAGAAAGTTATTATTATTCCTTCAACTTGCCAGTAGCTATTATTAGACCTTTTAATACGTATGGTCCTCGACAATCAGCAAGAGCTATAATACCCACTATAATAACTCAGTTGCTAACTAATAATAAACTAAAATTGGGCAATTTATCTGCTAAAAGGGATCTAAATTACATAGATGATACAGTAGAAGGATTTTTAAAAGTGGCTACAGTGTCAAAAGCAATAGGTGAAACGATAAATATAGGTTCAAATACAGAAATATCAATTGAAGAACTGGCCTATAAAATAATGTATATAATGAATAAAAAAGTGCCAATTACTATAGAAGAAACACGAAAGCGGCCTTCTGATAGTGAAGTGTGGAGATTAAAAGCAGATAATAGAAAAGCAAAAAAATTATTAGATTGGGAACCTAAATTTTCTTTGGATAATGGACTTAAACATACAATAAAATGGATAAAGAACCATATAGATATATATAAATCACATATATATAATCTTTAAATAAATAAAGAGAGTTGTTATGCGAGCTATAATATTGGCTGGCGGCAAAGGTAGACGATTATCACCTTATACGACTGTATTACCTAAGCCTCTTATGCCTATCGGGGATATGCCAATATTAGAGGTAATATTAAGGCAATTAAAAAAAGCAGGTATAACTCAGATTACTATGGCTGTTGGATATTTAGCTAAAATAATTATGGCCTTTTTTGGAGATGGAAAAAGATTGGGACTAAATATAGACTATTCATTAGAAGACAAGCCATTAGGAACGGCGGGTCCATTATCCTTAATCAAAGGATTAACTGATACATTTATAGTGATGAATGGGGATATATTGACAAATATAGATTATAAAGAACTTATAAGATATCATAATGAACATAATGGTATTGCCACTATTGCTACTTATAAAAGAAAAGTAACTATAGATTTTGGAGTAATTGAAACAAACAATAATATTGTTATTAACTATATAGAAAAACCTGTCTTTAACTACAAAGTGAGTATGGGCATATATGTATTTGAACCAAATATATTAGATTATATTCCTAAAAATCAATATATGGATTTTCCAGATTTGGTGAATAGGTTACTTAGCAATAAAGAGAAAGTAGTATCTTTCTTATTCAATGGCTATTGGTTGGATATTGGTCGCCAAGATGATTATACTCGAGCTATTGACGAATTCAATGAAATGGACTTCATCTAAATAATGAATCTTCTTATTTCCACTATTCAAGGAATTGGATGGACAAGCATATCCCGATTCTTTTATTTAACCATAGGATTTACAATAACATCAATTTTAGCCCATTTACTTAACCCGGATGATTTTGGACTTCTTGCAATGGTATTAGTGTTTACTAATTTTGCTGCGATATTTAAAGACTTAGGGTTATCAACTGCTATAATACAAAAAAAGGATCTCTCAGACGTAGAATTATCATCTTGTTTTTGGCTAAACATATTAATAGGTAGCTTTATTACTTTATCTCTAATTTTATTCTCTCCATTAATAGCCAGGTTTTATAATGAAAAACGTCTTATACCAATAATAATAGCTATATCTACTAGTTTCTTTATTTCCTCACTTGGCAGTACTCAGAGTGCTTTACTAACTAAAAAACTAAACTTTAAACCCTTAGCAATAATTGATATCTTAACAATAACCATTGCTGGAATATCAGCAATAATCTTGGCAATTATAGGATTCGGTGTATGGTCATTAATATTTCGCCAAATAATATTAACTTCTTTGACAGTATTGTT
The DNA here is from genome assembly GCA_964567535.1 of uncultured Desulfobacterales bacterium. Classification (GTDB taxonomy): domain Bacteria; phylum Desulfobacterota; class DSM-4660; order Desulfatiglandales; family JALVZP01; genus CAZMNC01. The sequence goes on from CAZMNC010000107.1 coordinate 21,507, forward strand.
ATTATGGCATTACTCAAATTGGAGGCCAAAATTCATATTAAATTGGAAAAAATCTAAAAAATTATTTAATTTTGGTTTAAATTTGACTGGATTTAGTTTTATTAATTATTTTGCCCGTAATTTGGATAATCTACTGATAGGAAAATATTGGGGGGCAACATTATTAGGATATTATAATCTTGCATATGAATTACTACTATTTCCTTTAAGTAATATAGCAACAGTAATAGGAAAGGTTATATTTCCAAGCATGTCTTTAGTACAAGAAGACAAATCCAAAGCACGTTCTATATATATGAATACTACTAAATATGTATCAGCAATAAGTTTCCCCATGATGATAGGAATATTTGTATGTGCTCCTCATTTGGTAAATGTATTTTTTGGACATCAATGGGAAAGATCTATCTTTTTGATTCAAATATTATCTTTAGTAGGATTTATTCAATCTATTGTAACAACAATTGGTTGGATATATCAATCTCAAGGAAGACCCGATATTATGTTAAAATGGAGTGTGGTAACAGCATTAGTTTTGGGTATAGCCTTTTTTATAGGTGTAAAATGGAACATAGAAGGAATGGCCATTGCATATGCAATTGCTGCATTTATTTTGGCTTTACCTAATTTCATAATTCCCTTCAGATTAATTAATTTGAAATTTTCTATCTTTATAAAACAATTTAAAAGCACTTTTTTATCAGCTATTTTAATGGGTTTTAGCATAGAAATAATACGTTATTTTCTCTTAAATTACCTAAAAATTGGTGACTTATGGATTTTAATTGCTTTGGTGATTTCAGGAATTATTATATATGGTTCTTTACTGTATTTTATGGAAAAAGATTTATATATAAAAAGTATAGATACATTAAAATTGGTTTTATCCAAAAAAGAATAAAATATTATTTCATAATCATTCTTCTATTTCAATAGGCCAATAATTGGGTAATTTTGATATAATAATACCTGCGAATCTTTTTGTTAGTTCTTCTGTTTTAGAAATATCCTTCTTAGGGGTCGGAGAGAAAATTAACACATAAATACCTGCACATCGTCCATGCAGTAACATATTTTTAAATCTATATATATTTAAATCTAATCCCGTAGATATTACCTGATTTTTTTTGACCTGATACCAATACATAGAAATCAGATATGTTAAGCCTTTTTTAGATAAAATAAAATTAATTTTAACTGGTTTATTATATCCAGGAGGTGTAATTTTAACTTTAGAAATATTTATAAGATTCCAGCCAGATCCCAAAAGACATGCATATGGATTATGTCCAGTTCTTCCTCCCTTTGCAGTCCCAAAATATGCTATAAAAAGTACAAAATTGTGACCTTTATTATCTGAATATATCCTATAGACGTATGAATCTGGTTTAAGAATATCTATCACAAAATCTGGAAGATAAAGATTATTTCCTACAAAATTAGAAATCTTCATAGGAAAAGTATTTAACTTGGATTTTATCAAGGTTGGAACAGGCCTCATAGATATAAGCCCCACCATTGCTATACCAAACATAAGAATTACAATGGATATAAAGAAATTCCTATTTAAATTCAACGCTCAAACCTGACCTTGATAATTAAAAATTCAAATATAAAAATAAACATCCCAAATAAAAAAGCTAATATTCCCAAAAACTCATGAGGGTTTCCCTTTAATATATTCTCGCCAAATATACAAACTGATATTCCTAAACAAACAATCCTTATAATATTACTTAATATTGCAATAGGAATAGCAGAACATAGGATAATAGAACGAGCAATAAGCTTCCTTAACTGAAACATAAAAAAAGCGCCTATCATTATAAACGATATCAAGAATCTTAAACCAGAACAAGCCTCCACAATCTCTATTTTGGCATTACATAAGTTTAATATATTACCCTCTTGATAAACGGGGATACCCAATAAATATAAAATATAGGCTGATATTTTTGTTACAAATAACTTCAAAGGAAATGAAATCATAGATATAAAAGAAACAGGAACTGGAATCATAAAAAAAAGAAATAATATAGAAGCTCTTATCTGCAAGAATATATCTATACCAAAATTAAATATAATAATACCTACTAAACAAATAATCAACATACATCTACAAATAAAAGCAATATGTCCTGCATATGCTATTAAATAAATCAATAAACTAAAAAGTATAATAAATAAACCTATATTAGATTGTCTAAACTTACAATTTCTAAGTATATCTTTTTTTTGCCATAATAAGTATAAAGATATAAAAGGAACAAGGATACAGTATGAATTGTTATGATAACTAATCCATGAAAGGATCATCTCCTTTATAATTGGCAAAAAAGTCAAAATCCAAAGTATAAATAGAATAATTATCTTTGTATATATTGACATCTTTCAAACAACCGAACCATGCTTTTTAAATCTTCTATTTTTATAAAAGGATGAATAGGCAATGTAATCAAATGTTTTGCAATATAATCAGCATTATCAAATTTTTCTCCTTTAAAATTCCTTTTTAGTTCCTTTATATTATTAATAGACTGAGGATAAGTTTTTACTATACCCAACCCCTTGTCTTTACTTGTATGTAATATATCTTTTAAAATAAAATCGTTGTCTATTCTTAAAGGAAAACGGATCAGTTCATACTGTTGATCATCATCAGTAAAACAAAAAAAATTTGTCTTATTTTTAAAATAATAATTCCAGAATTCAATAAAAATATACCTTTTTTTGTTTAAAGCTTTCAATTTTTCTTCCCAATTCATAGCAACTATAATTTGAAATTTTGAAATTTTTTTTATTTTAAATGACGGATCATAGACTGTTTTTCCTAAGCCGAGAAAAGGAATTAGGTTAGGGAGCCAATAAAAATTAGGTTTCATAAAAATAGAAAGTGTAATAATATATAAAAAGAGTTTAAAATCCTCTATCACAGAAAAGCTTGGTAGCTCTTTTACAATCTCATTTATATAATATGCGATTTTGTCATTATTAGTTATAATAATACCTCCTCCAACACCAGAAATTGATTTGCCTCTACCAAGACTGAAAAAGGCCACATCTCCAAGAGTTCCTAAGAGTGAACCATTAGATTTTAAACCAAAGCACTGAGCAGCATCTTCTATTATCCAAGTATTTAAATATAACTTTTTGATTATATTACGAATTCTTTCTACACTTGCTTTTAATCCAAACAAATGAACAGGAATAACAGAAATAATCTTATTATATCTTTCTTTCAGCAAAGAAGAAAGAGAGCCAAAATCAAAATCAAGTCTATTCATATCAATATCACAAGGTACTATTTTTAATCCAGATTTAACTATAGCTGCTGCCACTGAATAACAAGTAAAAGCAGGAATAATAACTTCATCTTTATATGGTTCTAATATTTTTAGTGCATTAAGTATAATTGTCAAAGCTGCTCTTCCAGAAGAAACCAAAAAACAATGTTTCACTTTAAAATATTTTTTTATTTTTGAAGTAAAAAGACAAACAGGATCTAATCCTGCTAAAAGTATTTTAGATGAAGACCAAACCTCATGTAGAAATATAGGAGATGCAACTGGTGGTAAAGTTCTCCCTATTTTCATGACCTTTAATTTCCATTAAAAGGGCTTTAGCCTTATCTCTATCCTTTCCGCTTAGACCATTTTTAAGAGCAAATATAATTTCCTTTTTAGCTTCATTTATCCGTCCTTCTTTTATCAACACATTAGCCATATGATAATGAAAAATTGGATTATTATTATCATTTATTATGGCCATTCCTATATACTTCTTTGCTAAGAATACACCTCCTTTTTTTAAATAAATGCAACCCACTGTATCTAATACATGTGGATCTTGAGGTGCAATTTGTAAAGCCATTTTAGCAAAAAACAAAGCATTATCCAAATCTTTATTAGTGATTAGATATATATAAGCTAAATTATTCGCTGCAGCTACACAATTTGGTTTAAATTTTAATATCGTTTTATATATCTTTATTGCTAAATCATATCTTTTATGTAGCCTATAAATCTGAGCTATTTTTAATAATAAATTAATATCTTTTGGATATATTTTAATAGCTTTTTTATAATATTTTAATGCATTCGCATAATCATGTTTTATAAAATAAATATCTCCCAATAAAACAAAAGCGTAAAAATTTTGTGGATGATTATAAGCAAAAGATAACAGTATTTTTATAGCATTTTCATATTCTCCTTTATTTATAAGAATATGGGCATTAATAAAAGGAATAATCATATTTTTCTTTTCATTATTTAAATATTTATTACATATATTCAATGCCTTATTTGGTTGTTTATTTAACAGATAGACCTTTATTAATTGTATACAAGCTGTATTGCATAATTTACTCTGTCTATGATTATTACATTTTTTTGAGAGAATATTTAATAATGTATGAATAGCTTCTTTATATTTTCTATCTTTAATATATACAACAGCTAAAAACAACCTTGTTTTTATAGAACCTCCAACATGGCTTAAAACCCATTTAATTTCATTTTCTGCCTTTGTATATTCATTAGTTATATAATAAATATATCCCAGAGCATAGTGATAAAGATAATTATCAGGAGACTTTCTTAAAGCCATTAATATCTCTGAAAGAGATATATTAATATCTCCTTTTTCTAACATAGCAAGACCATAATAAAACCTTGAAGGAGCATAGGAAGGTTTTAATTCCTTTGCTTTTAAAAAATTAGATATTGCTTTGTTTAATTTCCCTTTTTCATGCCATAATATACCCTTTAGTATGTATGCATTTGCATAACTTGGATAATTTTTCAATAATATATTGATTTCTCTTTGCGCTTCTTTAAGATCTCCTTTAATTAAAAGTAGGGATATCAACCTTGATTTTATATCATTAAGCTCTGGAAATTTATCTATAATTTTTTTATAGACTTTTTCTGCATCATCATAATCTCTCATATATTTGTAATACGCTGCTAAAGCCAAAAGATTATTTATATTATTTGGATCCTTTTCTGCTGCGGCTCTAAAATAAAAAAGGGCCATATTAGGCTCTTTTTTTAGGTGAAAGATAATGCCAGCGAGATAAAATAATTCAGCATTCTCTATTTTATTTATAGAGGCAGTATTAACAACTCTTAATGCCTTATTTAACTCATTATGATGTAAATAAAATAACAAAGCACTAATATATGGATGAGGATCTTTAGGAAATTTCTTTATTAATGATAAAAGTATATTTTCAGCTTCCTTAAGCATTCCAATATTGTTATAAAAATCAGCAATTATTATTTGAGCCTTTAAGTCTAAAGGATATTTCTTTTTTATATCCTTCACAATTGTTTTGGCCTTTTTAACGTTACCTTCCAAGTAATATGCTTTGGCCAAATATAACCTTATACGGTATCTATTAGGATATTTCTGAATAGCTTGCTGTAATATCTTTTTTGCTTCATCTATAGAATGAATATTAAGCAGAGAATCTGCAAGTATAACCATAATACTGGGATCAACCTTCTTATTCAGAACATCTCTATACAAAGGTATAACTTCATCATAACGGCCTGTATTATAATAAAGTTTTCCCAATAGTATTTTGGCATCTAAAAAATCAGGCTGATTAGAAAGTATAGTCTCTAAAGTATTAATAGCGAGATCAACTTTATTCTTTTTTGTGTAAGCTAATGCCAACTTATAATAAGCATACTTGTAATTAGGATTTTTATTTATAGAATTTTTAAAATAAATTATGGCTTTATTAACATCATTTTCCTTTAAAGCCTTACACCCCAGTTTATAAAAATGTTGAGCCTCTTTTTTATTGTTGTTTGTATATTCACAAGAAATAGTACATGACAATAAAAGCATTAATATCAGTATGCATCTCCATCTCATAATAATCTACCGATTTAGTAATATATTGCCACTGTATTAACTATAAAAAACACCAAACTTACTTGAAATAACAATTAAGAAAAACGCACTCATTACTAAAACAACAGACAGGGGTTCAGGTGCAGGCGCAGGAAGCTTTCCATAAGCCTTAGCACATGGAGATACAGCACAACCACGCGCAGGAAAAATTTGAGGAGCTAAATAACTTGTAATCCAAAACCAAGGAGTAATCCTATTTGGTGGGATTTTATTACATTTCCAAACAAAATATGCAAATCTACCATTATCTCCAAAACAATGAGGAGCATATTTGCCTCTATCCCATCCATAAGAAATTATACTTCCACTATGATAAAAAAGCAAAGCCCTTATACGCGAGTGAGAAGCATCACGATTATTATAAATTCTATACTTATACTGATACACACCTATATCCATATCTTTCCATAAATCAAATTCAACTGTGAATCTAAACTTTTTACCATTTTTAGCTCTGCCTAAAAATTTATATCTACCTTCTAATGGATTCTTTATATTTACGAAATCTGCCTTTGAAATGGACAATAAAGAAAAAATACAAAAACCTATTATTAGTGTATAATTTAAGACCTTCATTATAACCCCCCCTTTTTTTAGTCTTATACACTATTTATTAACAAAGCAAATATCAAAAATATTGTCAAGTAAAATAAAGCCTGTTCGAAAAATCCTAAAAGGGTTGAAGAAGGTGTACTGCTCCCCAAAAATCAAGACCAAAAATTGGAAAAAATTGTTAAGTCGCATATACCTTTTTTACCTTCTTCTTTTTCCATCCACTCCTTAAAGCACATAGAAGGAGACTTATACCCTATAGCTGAATGAGAATAGCTGCTGTTGTAAAACT
>CAZMNC010000108.1:0-2930 GCA_964567535.1 uncultured Desulfobacterales bacterium
AAGGGATTAGTACTTTTGTGGAAATAGGCCCTAAAAAAGTACTTTCAGGACTTTTGAAAAAAATAACTTCGCTTGATAATGTGGATATATATAATATTGAAGATTCTAAGGGATTAGAAAATTTGGTTAACAGAATTTAATTCTTTTATAAATTTATGTATAAGAATGGGAGATTTTTGGCCAGGACGTATTTCGATTTTACTGTTTATATCTATAGCAAAAGGTTTAATTCTTACAAGAGCCTCTTTTATATTTTCAGGCCCTATACCACCAGATAGTATTATAGGAATTCCATAATCTTTTGCTTTAATAGCTAGATTCCAATTAAATACTTCTCCCGTACCTCCTGCATATCCTTTTTTATAAGTATCGAGCAATATAGCCCTTACACAGCTTTTATATCTTTCAATTTTATATAGGCTTGATTCATCTTTAACTCTTATAGCTTTTACGCTTTTAGGCATAAATTTCTTACATATATTAGGAGACTCATCTCCATGAAACTGGATAAGATCAAGTCCACAAAATTCTACTATCTCTTTTATTTTTTGTATATCCTCATTCACAAATACTCCTACTGTTTGTATAAAAGGTGGCAATAGAGATATTATTTTTTTAGCTTTTTCTGGCACAATATACCTTGGACTTTTTTTTACAAATATAAACCCTATAGCATAAGCACCAACTTGGATAGCAAGCATTGCATCATTATAATTAGTTATTCCACATATCTTAAATCTAATCATCTCTTAGCTGCCGCGGTTAGTTCACGAAGTTTGTTTTTTATATCTATGCTCTTCATAATTGAAGTGCCAACAAGAACAGCGTTTACATTATATTTTTTTAACATTTCTATATGCTTAGCTTCTGAAATACCACTTTCACTGATAATAACTTTTTCATATGGAATATAAGGAAGAAGGTTTAAAGTGTTTTTTAAGTCTACATTAAATGAATTAAGATCTCTATTATTAATGCCTATTATAGATGCACCCACATCTAATGCCCTTTTTAGATCTTCTATATCATGAACTTCTACAATAACATCTAATTCCATTTCTTCTGCCAAGGAGATAAGTTCTTTAAGTCTTTTATTAGAAAGTATCCTAACTATCAGTAAAATAGCATCTGCACCAAATAATTTACTTTCTTCTATTTGGATAGGATCCAAAATAAAATCTTTTCTCAATATAGGTATAGCAACGTTTTCTTTTAATAAAGGAAGCCATTTTATATTGCCATGAAAAAATTTTTTGTCAGTTAAAAGAGAAATGGCAGATACTCCTTCCTTTTCATATATTTTACCAATTATACAAGGATCGATATATTCTCTGATAATTCCAGCAGAAGGTGAAAAAAATTTTATCTCAGCAATAAGATTTATATAACCTATTTTAGATATAGCCTTTTTAAAATCTCTTTTTGGAATATCAGTAGCAGAAAAAGAGATAGAATTTTTCTTTAAATCTTGTATTTCTCTATTTTTGTACTCTATTATCTCCAAAAGTTTGGAATGCATTATAACTCCTGTGTAAATTTGATAAGTTCCTTTAACTTTTTTATGGCAAGACCAGAATCTATGATCTCTTCCGCTTTCTTTATACCTTCATTAAGATTATCTACTCTTCCAGCAACCAGTAAGGCAGCAGCACTATTTATTAATACTATATCTCTTTTTGGCCCTTTTTCTTTTCCAGATAATACTCTTTTTATTATCTCCGCATTATTATTAGGATCTCCACCTCTTATTTCATCAGGAGATACCCTTTTTATACCAAATTGTTCAGGGGTGATCTCAAAAGTTTCTATTGAGTTGCCTTTAAAGTATGAAATCCTTGTAGGAGCACATATGCTTATTTCATCCATTCCATCCAAACCACATACTACAAAAGCCTTTTTTAAACCAAGTTTCATAAGCACATAAGCTATCTTTTCTGTTAGGTCAACTGAAAATACTCCAAGGAGCTGAATATCTGCTTTAGCAGGATTAGTAAGAGGCCCTAATATATTAAATATAGTTCTTATTCCTATCTCTTTTCTTGGACCTGCAACATATTTCATCGCTCTATGAAATATAGGGGCAAAAATAAATCCTATATTCAATACTTCTATACATTTTTTTACAATATCCGGAGCAAGATCCACTTTTATACCAAGAGCTTCTAATACATCGGCACTACCACATTTACTTGATACAGCTCTATTTCCATGTTTTGCTACCTTTACACCAGCGGCAGATACAATAAATGCACACGTGGTAGATATATTAAAAGTATTATATGCATCTCCTCCTGTTCCACATGTATCTAATAAGGGTATATTTTTGTGTTTTATATTTAATAGCAACACCTTTTTTCTCATTGCCTTTGCAGCTCCAAGGATCTCTTCTACTGTTTCGCCTTTTATTCTAAGAGCAGTAATAAATGAGGCAATTTGTGCAGGTGTTATCCTTCCTTCCATTATTAAAGACATGACTTTTTCCATCTCTAATTCTGTAAGATCATCTCCATTAACAAGTCTTGAAATAAAGCTTTTTATCATATTGTATTAATCCTTTTGCCAAACATTTTACATAATAAAAATAAAATAAAAGATTAATTTTTTAAATATACTATATACTATCATATATACAAAAGCTTGAAGCTTTAAAGCAAGTAATAACTGAATAACAAATTCTTAGTAGCTAAAATCATCTAAAAAATGTACTGCTCCCCAAAAATCAAGACCAAAAATTGGAAAAATTTGTTAAGTCGCATATGCAACTTTTTTGCCCCCTACTTTTTCTATCTACTGCCTGAAACACATAGAAGGAAACTTATACCCTATAGCTGAATGAGGGTAGCTACTGTTGTAAAACTGGATAAATTCCTTTATCTTTGTCTTTGCCTCCTGCAAGCTATCAAATTCATGGGCACAGACAACTTCTTCCT
>CAZMNC010000109.1:0-12640 GCA_964567535.1 uncultured Desulfobacterales bacterium
GATTAAGAAGGTAGCGCATGTATTCCATGATAATTTTAAAAACATAAGAACTGAAATGCATATAAGAATACACATAAAAGACTTATAGAGTTTGTTAAGCTGTAGATCAAAATAATATATAAGAAAGAGGAGAAAAAAAACAAACCATATACAGGCAAGAGATATGCTCAGTTTTTGAAAAAAAGGATTTTTTAAACCTGTTTTATAAAAAATTAAGCTATCAATAAAAAAATAAACAGCATAAATAAGTAACATCAAAAAAAAGTATATAATATCTTTTTCTCTTGCCCCTCCTAAATATAAAAACAACAACCCAAGGATAAATAGTCCTATTGTTGTAAGTACAGCAGATTCTAAGACTTCTATAATCCTCTGCTCATTTATAGACCTAAGAATTAACTCCCGGTAATCACCTAAGATAAGAGCATTAATACCACCATCAAAATATAGATTCATAACCCTTATGGCCAAAAGATTGTCATGATTATATTTAAGAAGATTATTTGGAATTCTGTATACTCTTGATACATAAGGAGCAACAACAAAATATTTGCCAATTTTTCCTTCTCCGCCTATTTTTATACCATTAACATAGACCTCTTCTGCATCACAGATTGTAGTAATATATATTCCAGATATTCCAGAATGGAAATTAGTAGGCACTTTAAAATGAATTCTATACCAATAAATACCTTTTAATGATTTTATTCCCTGTTCTTTCCAACCTCCCGGTATCTTTATAAGTCTCCAAGATGAATCTTTTAATTGGGGAGATCTCCATTTTTTATCATCTCTAAAAGAAAATCTATACCAGCCATTAAAAGAAATATATCTATTATTTAAAAATGCTCGTGCACAATTAAAAAATGGAATGAATAAAATTAAAAAGGAAAGAAAAAAATAAAATAAAATAAACTTCTTAATATTAATAAAAAGTCTGCCTACCCACACATAATATTATAAAAATAGTATAAAAAGACTTTCAAGAATATTTTAAAGTTTAAAATGCGTAAACCATGAATTTTATAAGGGCAAAGGAAAAAATTCCTTCACCCTTATTATTTATGCAATTCCTAATTTATATTTCAATGAATTAAGGGTATTTTTCATAAGCATTGTTATTGTCATTGGCCCAACACCACCAGGAACAGGAGTAATCCAACCTGCTATTTCCTTTGCCTTATCAAAATCCACATCCCCTCTTAAAATAGGCTTACCGGTCTTTTCATTTACACCCACCCTGTTTACTCCTACATCTATCACGCATGCACCAGGTTTTATCCACTCTGCCTTTACAAGACCAGGCCTTCCAGCAGCAACTATGAGTATATCTGCCCGTTTGCAATGAAATTCCAAATCCTTTGTCCTGGTATGAACTACAGTAACTGTAGCATTTGCCCCTCTTCCCTTTTGCATCATCATAATAGCAATAGGCTTTCCTACAATATTGGATCTTCCTACTACAACTACTTCTGCACCACTCGTTTCTACACCTGCACGTACTATCATTTCTTGAATACCCGCAGGAGTACACGGAGGAAATTTCACCTCAGATCCACCTATAACAAGGCGTCCTACATTTACAGGATGAAAGCCGTCCACATCCTTATCAGGATCAATGGCATTTAATATCTTTTTCTCATCTATATGCTTTGGCAAAGGAAGCTGAACCAAGATGCCGTGAATAGAATCATCTTTATTATATTTATCAATAAGTTTGAGTAAATCCTCTTCGCTAATGTTTTCCGGCTGATTATCCTGAACTTCTTTAAAACCCAATCTTTTAGCAGTCTTAATTTTTAATGTCACATAGGATACAGAAGCAGGATTTTCACCTACAAGTATTGTAGCAAGTCCTGGAACAACACCGTGTTTCTCTTTTATCTGTTTAACTTCTTCTTCTATTTCTTTTAATATCTCCTCCCTAATCTCTGTTCCTTTTATTAGTTTTGCTGTCATTTTATATCATCTCCTTTCTTTTATATTTTTAACTCCAAATCTCCTATTATCATAAATCTTTTTTAGTATCAAATCCTTTATTAATATTGCCTCTAAATGGTTGAACAAGTGTAAAATCTGGCAAAAATATATCGTTTTTTCCAAGTTCGTGTGGAAATTGAACAAACATGTTTTCAAAACCTAATTCGAGAGCGTAATTATAAATTTCATAAAACTCTTCCTTTTTTAGGAACCTATTAAGATTAGAGTCTTTATTAGGTAGAATTGGTCTATACTGAGACATAAGACTTATAGGTAAATATTTGCCAAATTCTCCATATAATATGGATAATACATCCAAAGAGTTTTTTATCTTTCCTGGAAGAATTAAATGCCTTACTAATACGCCATTAATAGCTATGTTATTCTTTATTTTAAGAAAACCCTTTTGTTTCACCATTTCTGAGATTGCATCAATAGCAATCTTTGAATAATTAGAACATAAAGATAGACTTGAGGCTAATCCATTATCAGAATATTTAAAATCAGGAAGATATATATCTACATAATCTTTTATTTCTTTTAATATATTTACTGATTGATATCCTGACACATTAAATAAAATAGGGATATAAGAATATTTTTTCTTAAGTTTATCCGCTAACAAAACAACATGAGGGATAAAATGGTCAGGTGTGACAAAATTTATATTGTGAACTTTATATCTCACTATCATATATTCTATATCTTTAATAAGCTGAAAAAGCCTAACCTTGTTACCCACACTATTATGAGAAATCTGATAATTTTGACAAAAGGAACATCTTAAAGGACAACCACTAAAGAAAACCGTACCTGAGCCATTATTTCCTGAAATAGGAGGTTCTTCACCAAAGTGAGGCCCTACATAAGCAACTCTTAAAACAGAGCTCTCTTTGCAGAAACCTAATCTTATAATTCTATTTACCTTACAATTTCTGGGACAGAGATCACAGGAATGATATCTTTTAAATAAGGCACCAAAAGCTATAAACCATATCCCCTTTTCTTCTTTTTCTTCTTTTTATCTCCCTCATAATAGTAATAATAATGATGATAATATCTATAATAAGAATAATAATAATCCTCTTTTTCTAAATCCACATTATTCAAAATACACCCTATAACTTTACTCTTAACATCAAAAATCTGATCAATAGCACTTTGAATAGAAGGAATAGGTGTTGAACCTGCTTTTACTACCATTACAACTCCATTCGTCAAAGGAGCTACTTCAATAGAATCAGCAGCAGAAAGAATAGGAGCAGAATCAATAATTACCATATCAAAGTCTTTCCGTATATTTTCAATAAAATTCTTCATCCTATTAGAAGCTAAAAGTTCTGCTGGGTTTGGAGGAATAACCCCAGAAGTGACTATTTTTAGATTAGGAAATTTACTATCCTTTATATAAAGATCAGAAGCTCCACTCAAAAACTCAGATAACCCCTTATTTCTTTCTATACCAAATATTTCATTGACACGAGGTTTTCTGAGATCGCAATCCAACAAAAGCACTTTTGTATCCAATTGAGAAAAAGAAATTGCAAGATTAGCAGAAATAATGGTTTTGCCTTCAGCAGGCAGTGCTGAACTAATAATAAATACTTTTTTTTCCACATCTGGAGATGCAAATGAAAGATTAGTTCTTATACTTCTAAAAGATTCTGCCACATGCGACTTTGAATCAGTAGCAACTATTAATTCCTCTTTTTTTGGATTTTCGGAACCAAATTCTATCCTACCCACAATACCAAGCAAAGGAGTTTTAAGCTGTTTTTCCACATCGGAAGGATATTTTATAGTATTATCTAAATATTCCAAGAAAAAAGCCAGAAACAATCCTAAAAACAACCCTACAACTATTGATAAAATAATATCTAACTTTTTCTTAGGCCTTATAGGTTTATCTGGAACCTTAGCAGGATCTACAATTTGTATATTCGTTACTTTTAAATCTTCCGTAATACCTGTCTCTTTTAATCTTTTCAAAAGAGATTCATAAAGAGATCTATTAACATCCACTTCTCTTTTTAATACATTGTACTGGATCTGTTTTTTATTGAGTTCCAGTGCCTCTTTTTTCTTCTCTTGCATTGCCTTTAAAATTTCTTTTTCATTTTCTAATGCAATTTGATATTCTACTTTTATACTATTTGCTATATTTTTAACCTCTTGAGCTATATTTTTCTTAATTGACCTTATTTCAGATCGTAATCTGACCATGACAGGATGAGCTGGTCCGTATTTTTTACCCATCTTATAATACTCTGCTACTAATTTTATATATTCTGCCTTAAGCTTCTGTATCAAAGGATTCTCTACAACAGCAGGCAATGAATCAATTTTTTCAGGATTATTAGCGACTTTGACCAATTCTTTATATAAACTCTCTTTTTCAATCCTCTCTGTTTTTGCCTTATTTAAGGCAGTATTAAGTTCATCCAAACTTTTAAGTATAATACTCTGCCTCTCTCCAAAATCAACTGATGCAAGCCCCTCTTTTTCTCTATATTTCTGCAGAGCCAACTCTGACTGTTCCAGCTTCTTCCTTACCTCTTCTATTCTTTTCTTAAGCCAAGCAACTGCTTCCTTAGAAGCCTCAAATTTCCTTTCTATATTGCTCTCTATATAAAACCTTGCATGAGCATTTGCTACCTTTGCAGCAAGCTCAGGATCTTCAGATTCAAAGCTAACATTCACAAGCCTGCTGTTCCTTATAGGCTCAATCTTTAAATGAGATAAGTATATATCTATAAGCCTGTTATATTTACTATCAGGTCCAGCAGGCATCTTTTTAGAAGGAAAGAGCCCTTTTATCCAAGATATAATAGAGCCAATAAATGTCGGAGGTTTTGGCATAAATTCAGGATTATGCTCTAAATCAAGGGCTTTTATAACTTTAAGAGCAAGACTTCTACTCCTTAGAATTTCATATTGAGTCTGATAATAATCTTTGCCAGTATCAACACCCAAAACCTCTTCCACATTTACTACCTTAGGAGTTTCTTTTTCAATGAGTATCTGTACCGTAGCTTTATAAATAGGCTTTGCCAAAAATGCATATATAGCCACAATACTTGTAAGAACAATAACAACAGTGGCAATAAGCCATCTTCTTTTGATAATAATTCTTAAATAGTCTCTAATATCTATTTCTTCTTCCTGATATTGAGACTCAGGATATTGAGGAAATTGTTCTGTATTATCTTGCATATTATTAATCCTTAAAAAAGACTTTCAGGCACAATAATTGTATCCCCAGGATATACAGGATCTGTCATTTTTGCCTTTATTTCTATTTTTTGGCCACCTTTTTCCCTGACAATCTTAGTTTTGTTTATAGCAGCCTTTTCTGTAGTACCGCCTGCTATAGTTATTGCCTTAAGTACAGTAATTCCTTTTTCCAATATATATTTACCTGGATTTTTCACCTCTCCGAAAACATAAAAATATTCTGCCTTGGGAACATATATAGTATCATTTGGATGAAGCACTATATTTTGGCTCATATCCCCTTCTAATAATTTCCGAAGATTAACTCTTATTATTTCATCCTCACTGGCCTTTTCCAATGGAGTAGGATTTGGTTTTTTCTTTTTTGGTCTAATTATAATCACCTCGGAACCCGCATCCTTTGTAGGGCCTCCTGCTTCTGCAAGAATTTCCATAAGAGTTGTCTTTCCAATAAGAGGATAAGCTCCAGGGCCTTTACCAGAACCAGCCCCCCCTACTTCTCCTAAAACAAAAACCTGCTTGCTTTTATACTCTTTTACTGTCACATTTACTTGAGGATTGATTATATATTTTCCTGCCAATCTCTTTTCTATCTCTTTTTCCAATTCAGAGACAGTAAGACCATCAGCATGAACCTTCCCTATTAAAGGATAAGAAAAATTGCCATCTTCTGATACTGTAACTTCCCTATCCAAATCCTCATGATCCCATACAGTAATCTTTAAAACATCCTGAGGGCCAATTACATATTCTTTTTTTTTGCTTTCAATGAGAGGCACAAAGGCTGCCACCTTTTTTTGAAAAAGCCTTCCCATATTTTCAGAAGGAGGAGCAGTCTTTTCTGCCTTTTTTACCTCTGGTATTTTAGGATACCTGGCGCAGGATAAAAAAGAAAAAGACAATATTATTATAAACAAAAAGATAATCTTGCGGTACATAATTGACATCTTATAAAACCTATTCTGCCCTAAGCCCTTGCCATAACCATAAGGACTTAGGGCAGAATTTTATTATCACATGTTTTTTAGAAAGTCAAAGAGATATGAGCACTAAACATATTTTCTCTATAATCTTCAACATCAAAGTTTGATTCATTGGTTTCATAGTAATAACCTACACCGCATGAGACCCATTCCTTAGGCTTATAATTAATATCAACACCATATTTAAATCTATCATCATCTCTTTCTTCCGCAAACATGCCCTTTTCTTGATAATCATCATTTGTATATGAAAAATATGCCTTCGCAGAAAGCCCAGGCACAGCAGGACATGATTGCACTATAGCAAATGTAACACCAGTAGATATATAATAAGTTCCATAATCTGCAGATACCCTAACCCCTTGAGGAGTCCTGGTTGCAGTAGTTACAGTAGTATCAATGGGCATCCTAAAAGATCGAAGAGAAAATTTAGTAAAGTTGGAATATTTATATGTCACATTAGCTTTCAAGCCAAAACCATCCCAATCATCACTGGGGCCATCATAATCTCTTTTGGTATAACCACCTTTAATAACTCCTGCTATCTTAGCAGTAGGCTCCCATTTTACACCAAACCATACACGATGATTTTCAGAGTCTGTACTGGGAAGATTCTCATCTTTATTATTAAGATCTGTATATGCATATTCTATAAGTATTGAAGTCAGAGGTAATATACGATAATAAAGATCGAAACCATATTCATTCTTCCAATAATTATCTAATTCAGGATCATAGGCATTAGGTCTGGCTTTAAAATTTCCATAATTCCTAAATTCATTCTTATAAAAGGCCTTCACCTTATAACGATTAGCAAGTTTATAAGAAACTTCACCCGTAAATTGATTCTGATAATATTGATCCCTTATATCTCCCTGATAATCTGGAAGATTAGCAGCTCTTTGCCAATTGTCAGCAAGAAGCACACTAAAACGATTAAAATTAAGATTAATTAAACCATTTATATAGTGATCTTCTGTATCATATTCCTGATGGAATCTTTCAGATCTTTGTATATCTGCATGATAATCTAATTGAATAAAATGTTGCATAATTGCCCACTGAAAACATATACCAGGATCTACTTTATATATCATAGACCCTTTCTCATGACTTGCTTCCCTAAATATATTATCAGTATATCCCATAGATGTATTAACATACGGATGAATCCTGAGGTTACCAATATGTATATTTCCTGGAAGTTGTTTAATATCTTTTATATCAAAGGCATGAGCACAAAAACTTATCATAAACCCCATAATAGCTATCACAAAAATTCTTATTGTTTTTCTATACATAATTCATCCTCCTTTGTTTATTCGGCTGGACTTGCTGGTGGCATACCATGATATTCCTCTGGCTGAGTTGATACCGGCGGTGCTGGCACATTGGGAGCTACTTCATACTTAGGAGGCTTAGGCGGTGCTGGTGGTGCTGATGGTGGTGTCAAAGTAGGAGCTGGAGCTGACACTGGTAATGCTGGTGGAGTTGGAAATGATGGAGCAGGCATTGGAGTTGCAGGAGGCACATTAGGCCCAACCATAGTCTGCTGCCCTGCCTTAATCCTCAACCTCTTCCCTTGAGCAGATACATCTACCACACCCCTTGTAGCAATAATCTGAGCAGAACCCGTATTTTTATTTATATTAACTGCCACCCCTTCTCCTTGCCCCAAATTAGCAACAGCATTTCCTACAATCACACTTACTTCTCCTGACATAACCTGAACAGAAACATTTCCAGCATTATCTATAAAATATGCTACCTTCTCGCCTGTTGAGAGTGAAAGCACTGTCCACCCTCGGGTAATGGTAGAAGAGACCACGGGCACTTCAGAAGTTACTTTTGGCCTGCCCGTAGAAGGATCTATTTCGATTTTTAAATTTGCTGCTTCTGAAATTCCCAATAACATAAAAAAGAGCCCCACTATTATAATCAAAACCCTGGGACATTTACCATTCATAATATACCTCCTTTTTAAAACTAAGTTAAAAAATCGAATAACATAGTTTATAATAAAAGTCAAAAAAAAATAAATTTTTATGAAAAAAAACATCCTTTTCATAAATCCATGGATTTTTGATTTTGCCGCATATGATTTCTGGTCAAAACCATTAGGCCTTTTATATCTTATATCATATCTCGGAAAATGTGGATTTAATGTTCGTTATATAGATTGTCTTAACATATACAATCCATATATGAAAAATTCAAGATTGAAAAAACCAAAAAGGAAAAAATATGGAACAGGAAAGTTTTGGAAACAAAGAGTAACCACTCCATCTGTTTTAGACTGGACAAAACGCCCATATTATCGATATGGAATAACACCTGAGATATTAAAAGAAGAGCTTATGTCTTCTCCAAGGCCTGATGCAATTCTTATAACTTCTTGTATGACATATTGGTATTTAGGGGTAGTTGAAGTTATAAAAATCGCAAAAAAGATATATCCTGAGACACCTATCATGTTAGGAGGTATCTATGCAAAACTATGTGAAGAACATGCAAAAGAAAACTGTGATGCTGATATTATAACTCTCACATCCAATCCAGAAGATTTGCTTAATTACTTAAAAGAATTAGGCTTATATCCTAAAAAAAAGCTAAAATTTGATCCATCTTTAATATATCCTGCATTCAGTTTATATAATAAATTAGATTACATATGCATAATGACATCTAAGGGATGCCCTTATAAATGTGTATATTGTGCAAGTCCATATTTAAATGACGATTTTTGTGTAAGAGATCCTGATGATGTATTTGAAGAGATATGCTATTGGAATAAAGAATTGGAAATAATCGATTTTGCATTTTATGATGATGCACTTTTGGTATCAGCTAATAAACATCTGGGTCCCTTACTTGAAATGGTGATAAAAAAAGGAATGAAATTACATTTTCATACCCCTAATGCTGTTCATATAAAAGAGATCGATTATGAAATAGCTAAGCTTATGTATAAAGCAGGATTTAAGACTATAAGATTAGGACTCGAAACAATAGATATGAAATTGCATCAAAAACTTGATAGAAAAGTAGATTTAGAGCATACTTATCAGGCTATAAATTATCTATTTAAAGCTGGATTTAAGAGTCAACAGATTGGAGCATATATATTAGTAGGGCTTCCAAATCAAGAAATAGATTCTATTATAAAAACCATAGAATTCACAAAGAAAATGAAAATCATGCCTTATTTAGCAGAATATTCCCCAATTCCTCATACTTCTTTATGGCAAGAAGCAATAAAAAGCTCATGTTTTGAAATAGAAGCAGAACCTCTTTTTCATAATAATATTTTATTACCATGTTGGGATAAAGGAAGGAAAAAATATATGCCTATACTAAAAAAGATGGTTCTTGAAATAAGGGAAGAAATAAAAAAAACTTTTTAAACATAGTTTAAAATAATATTAATAGAAATTAATATACGTTATATTGAACAATCTAAAAACTGGAGGTTAATTAATATGCCTTATGGATTTGAAATTTTGGAGGAGAAAAAAATAAAGGAAATAAATGGCACAGGAAGATTGTATTTACATACAAAAACTAATGCTCAGCTTCTATCAATATCTAACAATGATGAAAACAAGGTATTTGGAATAAGTTTTAGGACACCTCCACACAATTCTACAGGTGTTCCGCATATATTAGAACATTCTGTGCTTTGTGGCTCAAGAAAATACCCTGTCAAAGAACCTTTTTTAGAACTTTTAAAAGGTTCTTTACACACATTTCTCAATGCATTTACTTATCCTGATAAAACATGTTATCCTGTGGCAAGCCAAAATATTAAAGATTTTTATAACCTTATAGATGTATACTTAGATGCGGTATTTTATCCAAGGCTTACAAAATATACCTTCCAACAAGAAGGATGGCATTATGAGCTGGAATCTATAGATGGCCCTCTTACTATAAAAGGAGTAGTATATAGTGAAATGAAAGGAGTGTATTCATCACCCGATGAATTGTTGAATGAATTTTCTATGAGAACGCTATTTCCAGACACAATATACAAATATGACGCTGGGGGTGATCCAAAGGAGATACCAAATCTTACATATGAAGAATTTAAAGAATTTCATGCAAGGTTTTATCATCCGTCTAATGCTTTCATATGGTTTTATGGAAACGATGACCCTTACGAGCGACTTCGCTTTATTGATCATTTTATAAAAGATTTTGAAAAAAAACCTATAGAATCTCACATAAAATCTCAGCCTTTTGTTAACAATCCCAGATACATATCTAAATATTTTATGACAGACAAAAGCCGAGATGAATCAAAAGGTATGGTAACCATAAATTGGCTTCTTCCAGATATTCCTGATCAAACCCTACGTATCTCCTTTATGATCCTTGAGCACATACTTATTGGAATGCCAGGATCTCCTTTAAAAAAGGCCCTTATAGAATCTGGACTTGGCGAAGATATAGCTGGAATAGGGCTTGAGAGAGAAATAAAACACCTGTTTTTTTCTACAGGATTAAAAGGAGTGGCATTAGACAATATGAATAAAGTAGAAGATCTTGTATTTGAAACGATTCAAAGACTTGTAAAAGACAAAATAGATCCTGACACAATAGAAGCTGCTATAAATACAATAGAATTCAGATTTAGAGAAAATAATACAGGCCGTTTTCCTCGAGGTCTTGCCCTAATGTTAAGAGCACTTACTTTTTGGATATACGATGGTAATCCTATTTCAGCTATTTCTTTTGAATTAGATATTGAACGTATAAAAAAGCAATTAAACAAGAATCCTTACTATTTTGAAGATATGTTAAAGCAATATTTTCTGGACAATTTTCATAGGACAGTCTTTCTGTTTAAACCTGATCCCAGTATGAAAGAAAAAGAAGAAAAAGAAGAAAGAAAAAGATTAGCAAAAATAAAATCTAAAATGAGCAGCTCAAAACTTAAACAAATAATAGAAGATGTAAAAAAGTTAAATGAAATACAAAAAACGCCTGATCCTCCTGAAGCTCTTGCTAAAATACCTGTATTAAAATTAGAAGATATAGATAAGCAAAACAAACAAATACCTTTTGAATTAATAAAAAATAAAGGTGTAGATATTTTATTTCATGATATATTTACAAATGGAATCTTATATATAGATGTAGGCCTTGACCTTCATTGTTTAGACTCAAAATATCTACCTTATATTCCTATTTTGGGAAAATGCCTATTGGAAATGGGTACTCAAAAGAAAGATTTTGTAAAGTTAAGTCAAATTATTGGACAAAAGACTGGAGGGATAAAACCTCAAGTATTTATATATCCTATAAAAAACAGCAAAAAATGTGTTGCTAAACTATTTTTAAGAGCAAAAGCTGTAGCAGAAAAAGCACCTTATTTATTAGATATATTAAAAGAAATAATTTTTTATCCAAAATTAGACAATAAAAACCGCTTCTTACAAATTGTACTTGAAGAAAAGGCAAAATATGAGAAAAAGTTAATATCCTTAGGACACGAAATCTTAAGGATAAGATTGAATTCTCATTTTACTGAATCTGGATGGGCAAATGAACAGGTATCAGGTATAACATATTTATTCTTTCTGAGGAATCTTATAAAAGATATACATACAAATTGGGATTTAATATTAACAACTCTTCAGAATATATATAACCAAATATTCAATAAAAAAACATTTATTTTAAACATAACAAGTTCACAAAAAGAATTAAAAAATAATGAAAATTATCTGAATGAATTCATAGACTTGATACCTGAGATAAATCTAACAGAAAAAATATGGCATACTAGCCAAGACTCTGATTTTGAAGCTTTTTCCATAAGTTCAAAGATTAATTTCGTAGGAAAAGGAGCATGTCTTTATGACTTGGGATACAAATTTCATGGCTCAGCATTGGTAGCCAGTAAATATTTAAGGAACAGCTTTCTTTGGGAAAAAATAAGAGTTCAAGGTGGAGCTTATGGAGCATTTTGTATATTTGACCGCCTATCTGGGACTGTATGTTTTTTATCATATAGAGATCCTAATGTAGTGGAAACCATAAATATATTTGATCAATCTTCCGATTTCCTAAAAAATATTATAATGGACAAACAAGAACTTACAAAAGCTATAATAAGTACAATATCAGATATAGATATGCCTTTGCTCCCTGATGAAAAAGGATTTATATCCATGCGCTATTATCTTACCAACGATTCAGAAGAAAGCCGTCAAAAAATGAGAGAAGAGATTCTTTCTACTACCAACGATAACTTTAAATATTTTGGTGAAATTTTGGCTTTAATAAAGAATCAAAGTGCAGTAAAGATAATGGCATCCATAGATATTATAAAAGAAATACAAAATCAATTGTTTGTTAAACCCAAAATTATTCATTTATTATAATGATGATAAAAATAAACAGAAAATAATATATAATAAAGAAAAAAAAAGAAAAAA
>CAZMNC010000110.1:0-28346 GCA_964567535.1 uncultured Desulfobacterales bacterium
TTAGCACCATATGTAAGACAATATGTTAAGATTATAGAAAGAGCAGATGTTGACTCTATTTACGGTCTTCCTCCTACTGTTGCTATTGAACAGAGAGTTAGTCAAGCTAATAGGCGATCTACAGTTGGTACAATAACAGAAATATATCATTTTTTAAGACTTTTATTTTCTAATCTGGGAAAAAGGTATTGCCCGAAATGTGGCAGGCCTCTTGAGTTTGTTAAAGCAGAAGAAATAATTAAAACTGTTCTAAGAAAATATCGTAAAAATGATGCTCTCCTGCTTGTACCAAAGGTGATTAGGAGAAAGGGCATGTTTAAAGATCTTTTAGCAAAAGCTTATAAAAATGGAATTATAGAGGCAAGAATAGACGGTATTTTTGTAAAAATAGAAAAAGGAATGTCTCTCGAAAGATACAAAGAACATAATATAGAATTTATTTTTGGTAAAATTCCATCACCGCATATGAAAGATCTTATTATATATGCCCTTCAAGAAGGAAATGGAACAATATTAATAATCGACCAAGATGGAAAAGAGGAGGTTTTTAGTGAAAGGGGAATATGTCCTGAATGTGGTATAAGCTTAGGAGAGCTTGATCCCATATTATTTTCATTCAATAGCAAATACGGAGCATGCAGATGGTGTGATGGCCTGGGCGCAATGTATGACGGAACTGTATGTCCTCAATGTAATGGTAGTAGATTAAATAAGAATGCCTTAGCAGTAAAAATTTATGGATATTCTATATGGGATATGGCAAAAATTCCCGCATATAATCTGTTTAAGATATTACAAAAAATAAAATTTTCCGAGTTAGAAATAAAAATAGCAGCTCCCATATTGAAAGAGATATTTTCAAGACTAAAGTTTATGGATCAATTAGGAATTTCTTATCTAAACTTACATAGAAGTGCAGACACATTATCAGGTGGAGAGGCACAAAGGGTTAGATTTGCTGCTCAATTGGGATCAAATCTGAGAGGTGCATGTTATATCTTAGATGAACCTACAATAGGTCTTCATCCAAGAGATAACAAAAACCTTATTAATGCTTTAAAAGAATTGAGAAATAGAGGAAATAGTGTGCTTGTGGTAGAACATGATGAAGATACAATAAAAAATGCAGATTATATAATAGATATTGGTCCTGGTCCTGGAACTAAAGGAGGTAGGATAGTTGCTTGTGGTAGTTTAGAGGATATTAAAAAAAATCCATTATCTATTACTGGAAGATTTATTAATATTTCTCATAGAATGAATTCTAAATTTAGAGATTATAAAAGTAAACCATCTATAAAGATTATTGGTGCATATGAACATAATCTTAAATATATAAATGTGGAGTTTCCTTTAGGAGTGATGATATGTGTTACTGGTGTGAGTGGATCTGGAAAGTCCAGTTTAGTTAAAGATGTACTGTTAAATGGTCTTAGAAAGAAACTAACCAGGGCTGATAAACAAGTAAAGTGTGTTGATATAATAGGATGGGAACATTTAGAAAAAGTTGTTGAGGTAGATCATAGACCAATAGGAAATACTCCTCGTTCTGTTCCTGCATCTTATATCGGTATTCTTTCCTATATAAGAGAACTTTTTGCTGGAACTCCAGATTCAAGAGTAAGAGGCTATAGAGCTGGTAGATTTTCTTTTAATCTTAAAGAGGGAAGATGTGAATCTTGTAGAGGCTTCGGCTACATAAAAGTAAGCATGAGTTTCCTTCCAGATGTTTATATGAAATGTGAAGTATGTAATGGAATGAGGTTTAATTCAGAGACATTGCAGATTTACTATAAAAACAAAAATATAGCGCAGGTTTTAGATATGACATTTGATGAAGCAAAGGACTTTTTCTCATCTATTTCATATATCTGTAGAAGCATATCATTGGTGTGTAATGTGGGACTGGGATACCTTAGGCTTGGACAACCAAGTCCTACTCTGTCAGGCGGGGAGGCCCAAAGAATAAAACTTGTGAAGGAACTCTCTAAGGTATCTAAGGGTAAGACATTATATATCTTGGATGAACCAACTACTGGACTCCATATTTCTGATATAAAAAAACTCATGGATATACTCCATAAACTTGTAGACAGAGGAGATACAGTTGTCTTAATAGAACATAACTTAGAAGTTATAAAAGAAAGTGACTATATAATTGATCTCGGACCAGAGGGTGGAAATGAAGGTGGAAAAATTGTTGCTACAGGATCACCTATGGAGATACTTGATTTTTTTACTACTTCTTATACTGCTTCTGCTTTAAAAGATTATCTTGCTTAAGGGAGCATATTTTTTGCCCCCTTATTATGCCTTATTCTAATATGTAACTTTGTCCTGGTTCTAAAACAATTATTTCCACATCGGGTGCAATATCTTTTGCTAATTCTACAAAACGATCAGCATTTTGTTCTAATATAGGAAATGTTTTATAATGCATAGGAATCGATTTTTTTGGTTTTAATAATCTTAAAGAATGGGCTGCCTGATATGAATCCATAACAAAAACACTACCTATTGGTAAAAGAGCTACATCTATATTGTATAATTCTCCTAACAGCTTCATGGATTCAAATATACCAGTATCTCCTGCATGATATATAATTTTCCCATCTTCAAGCCTAATTATAAATCCCGTAGGAGCAGCAGTTTCAGATGAGTGAAAAGCTTGTGTCATTGTAATGGTAATACCTTTTATTTCAGCGCTTCCGCCGATATTCATTCCATAACCACCAAATATTATATTGTCTGATGAAACTCCCATTTCTGATTGCAGTTTAACAGCTGTTTCTGGACATACTACAAGGGTTGCTCCTGTATTTTTTACAATGTCAACAGCATTCCCCATATGATCAAAGTGATCATGAGTGACTAAAACAATATCTGCTTCTTTGATATCTTGTATTTTTACAGGGCATAACGGATTTTCATTAATCCATGGATCAATTACTATGATTTTTCCTTTAGGAGATTTAATAATAAAACCTGCATGGCTTAGCCATTTAATCTCTGTTGACATATCTTATACCTCCTTTTTTATTTTTATTCAGCTCTTACCATAACTACTTGGCCAGGGAATATAATGCTGTTTTTGGAAAGATTATTAATTTTGAGAAATGCAGATAATTTCATACCAAATTTTTTAGCTATATCATAAGGTGTATCTCCTTTTTCAACTTTATATACCTTTAGCTTGATATCTGTTTTATTATTATGAGATATGTGTGTAGAAACATTAAAAGGTATATAAATAATTTGTCCTACTTTTAACCTTGGATTTTTCATCCCATTTAACAGCATAATCTCGTGTATAGTTACACTGAATTTTTTAGCAATCTTCCACAATGAATCTCCACTTTTAACCTTATATTTTATGCTTTTTCCATTATATGTAACTATTTCAGAAGTATGGGTTCTGTAAATTCTTTTTCTACCAACAGGTATTTTTAATATCCATCCTACCCTTATAAAACGACTGCTTCTAAGTTTATTTATATCCATAATTGCTCTTACAGTTGTATGATATCTTCTTGCAAGAACATAAAGGCTTTCACCACTTCTAACCCTATGTCTTACATAATATGGGATGCGGGGATGCCATTCTGGTATTTTTTTTAATTTTGCCATGAGTATTTGCCCTTTTCCCTTCGGCACTTTTAATGGATAAGGTTCATCAGGTGGAGTACAATTATGTCTTAACTCAGGATTAAGTTCTTTTAATAATTTATAAGATACTCCTATATATTTGGCTACTATTTTTAAATGAACCTGTTTGTCTACTATCACTTTATCTACGTCTATAGGGTCATCAACAGGAGGGAGTTTGAATCCATATTTATTGGGATTATTTACAATATGAAGAACCGCTAAAAATTTAGGTACATAAAATGCAGTTTCTTGAGGTAGTTTTATATATAAATCCCAAAAGTCATCTAAGTAATTTATTTTTTGAGATCTTATGCATCTTAGGACTCTTTCTTCTCCACAATTATATGCTGCAAGAGCTGTTGTCCAATCTCCAAATATTTGATGTAGTTCCTTTAAATATGCTATCGCAGCTTTTGTGGATTTTTCAGGATCCATTCTTTCATCCACCCACATGTTTCTTTTTAATCCAAATTTATATCCTGTAGAAGCTATAAACTGCCATAGTCCAAGAGCTCTGGCTCTAGATAAAGCTCTTACACTAAAACCACTTTCAATTAAAGGTAACCATGATAGTTCTGCTGGAAGTCCGGCTGCTTTCAATTGCTTTAATATCATAGGTCTATATCTTCCAGAACGCTTATATGCTTGAATAAAAAATTTTCGCTCTCGAGTCTGAAATATTTTTATTGCTTGTTTTACATATTTATTCATTACTAATGGGATCTCTTTTCCATTTCCTGTAGCTGTTGTAAATTTAGAGCTATAAATTTCTACTATCCTTCTGGCAATAGTTATTCTTAAATCATCCCTTTGTTGGATGATGTCAGGATCATCTGTGTTTATTTTTAATATAAGTGAATATGCCTGATCTAATGTGTCAAGAGAATTTTCTATTTCTCCTCTATTCCACAATTCATTTGCTGTCTGGCAAAGTTCCAATGCCATATCCAAAAGCTCTTGATTAGAAAGTTTTTTCTTTTCGGAATTCTTATTCTGTTTATTGTTTGTATTATTGGTTGTTATACTTAAAAATTTATTATTTTTTGAATTGGAATTAATAGCCCTTGGTTCATTATTTTTTGAAGCCTCTTTTTGAACAGTTGTTTTATTGTTATTTCCAATTTCAGTTGGAATACAATCTGTTGGCTTGCTTTTAATAACAATATCTTTTTTAGGAGTGCTACAGCTTAAAAATAAAAAAGTAGTAAAAACACAAAATATGGTGAACCTATATAATAATGTTGGTCTAAATATGGACATCCCTAATATTTATCATCCAGAATTATTTGTCAAATCATAAAGGAAAATTTTGTTATTAGTCAAGAGAACATTTTGTTTATTCCGTAGATAGATATATCTATTACAACTCCTGAACCGAATCTTTTTTACTTTCATATTTAAATATTTTACCATATTCAAAAATTAGAGCGCAATTTAACATGTGTTTTGGCTAATCCCATAACATATCTACATTTATGAATTTATTTTTAACTCTTTATACCTTGAACTTTTATTCTTGACCCAGCCTTAAAGCAAATATATTCTTTAAATTGAGTCCTTAATATTGGCATTATGTGCTTAGAAACTAAGTATGTGTTTAGAAAAGATCGATGTGGTTTAGGTAAAATAAAGAGAAAACTTTAAGATAAAAGAGCTATGAAAATCAGTTCAATAGAATTAGAAATCTTTAAAAATAAATTTTCCTCTATTGCCGAGGAAATGGGTATCGTGCTTCAAAAGACATCTTATTCTCCAAATATAAAAGAAAGAAGGGATTTTTCTTGTGCTATCTTTGATAAATATGGTGATATGGTAGCACAAGCACTCCATATTCCTGTACATTTGGGTTCCATGTCTGTATCAGTAAAATATGCAATATCTGATATAAAAATAGAAAATGGAGATATGATCATCCTTAATGATCCCTTTAAGGGAGGTACTCATCTTCCAGACATAACGCTTGTTGCCCCAGTATTTTTTGAAAATAAATTATGTTTTTTTGTAGCAAATAGAGCTCATCATGCAGACATCGGTGGTATAAGTGCTGGTTCTATGCCTATATCAAACACTATATTCCAAGAGGGTTTAATAATACCCCCTATAAAAATTATAAAAGCATCCGAAGTAGATAACGATGTTATGTCTATAATACTAAGAAATGTTAGAACACCTGATGAAAGAAGAGGAGATCTTGAAGCTCAAATAATGGCAAATATAACAGGTATAAAAAGATTAATCGAACTTATTAAAGAGGAGTCTTTAGAAAAAGTATTAAAATACGCCTCCGCTCTCATGGATTATTCGGAAAGGCTTGTAAGGCAAGTAATACATAATATACCTGATGGTATATATGAATTTGAGGATTTTTTAGATGATGATGGTATGGGGACAGAAAAAATAAAAATACATTGTTCTATAAAAATAAAAGGAGATAGAGCAGAAGTAAATTTATCCAAGTCTAATCCTCAAACTCAAGGTTGTGTTAATGCTGTGTATGGAATAGTGCTTTCAGCTGTTCTTTATATATTTCGGTCTTTAGTTGATGAGGACATACCTGCCAATGCTGGATGTCTAAGGCCAATAAATATTATTACAAAAAAGGCTACGGTTATAGATGCAGAATTCCCATCGCCAGTGGCTGGAGGAAATGTTGAGACTGCTCAGCGGATTGTTGATGCAGTGCTTGGAGCTCTTTCAAAGGCAATGCCAGAAATAATACCTGCGGCTAGTCAAGGGACAATGAATAATATTTCTATTGGCGGTATGGATCCAAGAAATAATAAGCCATTTGCTTATTATGAAACAATTGCTGGAGGAGCTGGAGCAAGTGCTCAAGGAGATGGTGAAGATGCAATTCACTGTCATATGACAAATACTATGAACACTCCTATTGAAGCACTTGAATATAGTTATCCTTTAATGATAAAAGAATATTCTATAAGAAGAGGAACCGGAGGAAATGGTAAATACAAGGGTGGAGATGGTGTTGTTCGTGAAATAGTACTTCTTTCTGAT
Source organism: uncultured Desulfobacterales bacterium (assembly GCA_964567535.1). Lineage (GTDB taxonomy): Bacteria > Desulfobacterota > DSM-4660 > Desulfatiglandales > JALVZP01 > CAZMNC01. The sequence continues at coordinate 6,664 of CAZMNC010000110.1, forward strand.
GCAGAGGTTACCGTTATATCAGAGAGGAGAAAAATTCCTCCATATGGTCTATTTGGTGGTATGCCAGGTACAAAAGGTAGAAATATAGTAATAAAAAATGACAATATAAAAGAATATAAAGGAAAATTTTCTATTCTTCTTAAAAAAGGGGATAGAATAAGGATAGAAACACCTGGTGGTGGGGGGTGGGGAAGTGTTTTCGATAGCGATCTTAAAATTAGTAGAAAAAAGGATTAAAGAAGCAGAGGAACAAGGGGAATTTGAAAATCTTCCTGGAAAATACAAACCATTAAAATTGGAAGAATATGTTAATGTGCCAGATGATTTAAGGATTGCCTATAAAATTCTTAAAAATGCAGGTGTTCTTCCTCCAGAACTTCAGCTAAAAAAAGAAATTTTGAAAATGGAAGATTTATTAGAAAATCTAAGTGATGAAAAGAAGGCATACAAACTTATAAAAGAGATAAATTTTAGAATAATGAAATTAAATATGATGGGTAAAAAGTCTCCACTTTTAGAGGAGAACCAAATTTATTACAAAAAAATTTTAGAAAAAATAAGACAAAAAAGGCAGGGAGAAAAAGGATGATAGACAGATATACAAGACCTGAGATGAAAAAGATATGGACAGAAGAAAATAAGTTTAGAAAATGGCTTGATGTAGAGCTTGCAGTATGTGAAGCAATGGCAGAGGAGGGAATGATACCAGAGGATGCAGTAAAGAGAATAAAAGAAAAGGCATCTTTTTCTGTAAAGAGAATTCTTGAGATAGAAAAAGAGACAAGGCATGATGTAATTGCTTTTATAAATAACGTTGCGGAGAGCATTGGTCCTGATTCTCGATTTATCCATATAGGGCTTACTTCATCAGATATATTAGATACAAGCTTTGCTCTTCTTTTAAAAGAGGCTATGGAGATCATAATAAGTGGATTAAATGAGCTTATGAGTGTAATTAAGGATAAAGCATTTGAATACAAACATACACCTATGATAGGCAGATCTCATGGAGTTCATGCAGAACCTATAACATTTGGTTTGAAATGTGCTTTATGGTATTCCGATATGAAAAGAAATATGACAAGACTTGAACAAGCACTTGATGTAATAAGTTATGGCAAAATATCAGGGGCAGTGGGAACATATGCCAATATTCCACCATCTATTGAAGAAAAAGTTATGAAAAAGTTAGGTCTTAAAAGACCTGAAATATCTACTCAAGTCATACAAAGAGATCGTCATGCTCAATATTTTATGGCTCTCGCAATACTGGCCAGTAGCATAGAAAAAGTTGCTGTTGAGATAAGGCATCTTCAAAGGACGGAAGTACTTGAAGTAGAGGAGCCTTTTAGGACGGGGCAGAAGGGTTCTTCTGCAATGCCCCATAAAAAAAACCCTATACTTTGTGAGAATATTACTGGTCTTGCTCGTATTGTGAGAGCAAATGCAATTGCTGCCATGGAAAATATCCCTCTTTGGCATGAAAGGGATATAAGCCATTCTTCTGTAGAAAGAGTTATTGGGCCTGACAGTACTATACTTATAGATTTTATGATTCATAGGCTGAAAGGGGTAATAAAAGGACTTGTGGTTCATCCTGAGCATATGATAAAAAACCTCAACTTAACAAAAGGTCTTATTTTTTCTCAGCAAATTATGCTTGCACTCACAAAAAAAGGCTTAGAAAGGCAAAAAGCTTATGATTTAGTTCAGAGAAATGCTCTTAAGGTCTGGGAGAGAGATCAGGAATTTAAAGACTTGATTCTTAAAGATAAAGATGTATTGATTTTTTTAAGTCCCTCAGAAATAGACTCTCTTTTTGATATGAATTATCATTTAAAGTATGTAGATCATATTTTTAATAGGGTTTTTAAATAAGCACCGAAACAATCTTATATCCTTCCGAAATTAATATTAGGCTCGCAAATCTAATATTTAATGGAGGCTCCAAAAATGCTAAGAGAATTTAAGACAAAATTCAATAACTTTTTACTGTCTCTTTCAGATGCAATAGATATTGCTAATCCGAGAATTGCAGCTCATCAGATGAGAACATCTTTTATAGCTTGGAAAATGGCCGAGGAAGCTGGCCTTCCAGAAAATAAGGTAGAAGAAATTTATTTGGCAGGCCTGTTTCATGATATTGGTGCTATGTCTTTAGAGGAAAAGATTCAACTTCATGAGGGATATGAAAATATAAATGTTGATACTCACTGTATTATAGGAGAATCACTGTTTGAATTATCACATATATTTAGACCTGCTGCAAAAACTATTAGGTATCATCATAGGCCATGGAAAGAGTGGGATGAACCAATAACTTCTCCAAATGTCATGGAATCTCAAATCATATATCTATCTGATGTGGTAGAGCGATTGGTGCATAGGGATTCTTACATACTTCATCAGACAGAAAAAATTTGTTCTGAAGTTATGTCCTTATCTGGTTCTGAAATTCATCCTGATATAATAGATTTATTTATGAAAGTGTCTTATCAGGAAGATTTCTGGTTAGATCTAATTTCTCCACGCTTATACTCTTTGCTTTTGCATTATGGACCTTTTCAAGGAGTTGAAATTGGCGAAAAGGATATTTATTCGATATCGTTTATATTTAGGCATATTACAGATTTTAAATCAAGATTTACTGCTACTCATTCTACTGGTGTTGCAGAATGTGCAACAATGCTTGCCAAATATCTTGGTTTTACTGATACTGAAATAACCCAGTTAGAGATAGCAGGATATTTTCACGATTTAGGAAAACTTGCTGTGCCTAATTCTATTTTAGAAAAGCCTGGCAAATTAACAAAAGAAGAATTTGATATTATAAAACAGCATACATATTTTACATATACTGTCTTGAGCACAATTGGTGGTCTCGATTTGATAGCAGAATGGGCTGCTTTTCACCATGAAAAGCTTGATGGAACTGGCTATCCATTTCATGTAAAAGCTGATAAGATTAGTATTGGCTCAAGAATAATGGCTGTTGCTGATATTTTTACAGCTTTGGCAGAAGATAGGCCATATAGAAAAGGTATGAAAAGGAATGAGATTGAGGAGATAATAGTATCTCAAGCCAATAACGGCAAACTTGATAGCAGGATTGTGCATATACTTTTAGAAAATTTTGGAGAAATTATTCAAGAAGTTAGATTGAAACAAGAAGTATCAAAAGAATTTTTTGATGCAAAATTTGCTGGTATTAAAGAAAAGACAGCTGATACTCGTTATATAGAAGATAACAAACAAGATTATTCTATAGTAGCGGTTATATAATATATATTGGCACTTGGTATATACATATTTTATTAATAAAGTGTTTAGTAAAGAGATCCACTTTTGTCAAATTAGTTTTTAGAAGTGTTACTGGAAAAGAACGGATATGTTTATTTAACATAGTATCTTTTTGTGTTAATTTTCCATAAGGAATCAATCCATTTACAGCAATACTATAATTGGGTCTATAGAAATTCCATGTATCTTTTATCTCTGTGCTTTATATAGAAACTGAGATGTATTAATGCATCTTTTTGTATAAATCATAAGAAAGTACTTATTAATTGTATTCATATTGGGAAAGATTTTTATCTTTTATATGGGAGTAAACATGCTCTGGAGGTAATTTTTATCTAATAGATGTTTTTGCATCTAATGCCTTATATCTTACAATAGGCTATGTCTTGCCTTTTTACTGTATGCCTTGATATGTTAAGTATATGTGCTATTTTACTAATATTGTCTTTGTTGTTATTTTTATAAATACTTTTCTTATAATTTTTGTTGCTTTTAGATAGTTGTATTGAGCTGAGAGGCCTATGCTATCTTTATCTGCCTATCCCATCCCTCTATGGGGTGGTAAATATGTCTATACCTATCTGCGATATAATATATATTTTTCTTGACAAATTTGTATTATTTGGTTTATGTTTCCTTTTACATCAAAATATTAATATACATATTAGATTAATGCTATGTTTAATAAAAACGCTGTTATCAAAATAATATTACTATTAGTAATAATAGGCAGGCTTAAGTGGCCGGCCTGATAATGGCGTTTTGCTGAACATTCAGATCCGTTATCAGGCCTTCTGATAACGGATCTTTTTTTTAAGAGGAGATAAAAATGAGTAGGGAAGTGATTATATATGACACTACATTAAGAGATGGTACTCAAGGGGAATATATTAGTCTATCAGCAGAGGATAAATTAAAGATTGCAAAAAAGCTGGATGAATTTGGAATTCATTATATAGAAGGAGGATGGCCTGGTTCTAATCCTAAGGATGCTCGTTTTTTTGAAATGGCAAAGCTTACAACATTTAATAATACACGCCTTACTGCATTTGGAAGTACAAGAAGGGGAAATATCAAGGTTGAAAATGATGAGAATATAAAAGCCCTTTTACATGCTGATGTTAATTCAGTAACTATTTTTGGAAAAAGTTGGGATTTACATGCTACAGAAATACTGGGGGTTTCATTAGAAGAAAATTTAAATATGATAAAGGAATCTGTAGCTTATCTAAAAGAAAAAGGTAAAGAAGTAATATATGACGCTGAACATTTTTTTGATGGGTATAAGAATAACAAAGAATATACTGTAAATACTATAATGGCAGCTATTGAAGGAGGTGCGGATTATATTGTTTTTTGCGATACTAATGGTGGTACTATGCCCTATGAAATAGAAGAGATACTAAAAGAAATTCTGCCAATTGTTAATATCCATACTGGTATTCATGCTCATAATGATTGTGGTCTGGCAGTCGCTAATTCACTTGCTGCAGTGAGGTGTGGAGTTAAAATGGTACAAGGCACAATAAATGGTTATGGAGAAAGGTGTGGAAATGCAGATCTTATACCAATAATAGCAAATCTTCAGCTAAAAATGGGATATAGCTGCATACCTGCTAAAAAGATAAAGCATCTTACTGAACTTTCTCGTTTTGTAAGCGAAGTTTCTAATATGCCCCCTATCGCGCAAAGGCCGTTTGTTGGTAAAAGTGCTTTTGCTCATAAAGCAGGGGTACATGTAAGTGCTATATTAAAGAATCCATCTGCATATGAACACATTGATCCTTCTCTTGTAGGCAATAGAAGAAGAGTTTTGGTTTCTGATTTATCAGGAAAAAGTAATATAGAGTATAAAGTTAAAGAGCTTGGTATGGAATTATCAGATAGTGCTTATAGTAAAAAAATTGTGGAAGAAATAAAGAGATTAGAGGATCAAGGCTATTATTTTGAGGCAGCAGAGGGTTCGTTGTATTTATTAATAAAAAAGTTTACAGATCAATTTGAAGAGCCTTTTACTCTTCGGGCTCTTAGAGTAAGTATAGAAAAGAATGGATCAGCAACAAGTAATTGTCATGCAACAATAAAAATAACTGTAGGTAATGAGGAAGAAATAACAGCAGCAGAGGGAGATGGTCCTGTTAATGCGCTTGATAATGCCTTAAGAAAGGCTCTTTCAAGATTTTTCCCTAATATAAATGAAATGAAATTAGTGGATTTTAAAGTTAGGGTAATTGATGGAACAGAAGGGACGGCGGCAAAAGTTAGGGTTCAAATTGAATCAAGAGATGGAGATGAGATATGGACAACTATTGGGGTATCGGAAAATATTATAGAAGCAAGTTGGCAGGCTCTTGTAGATAGTATAATGTATAAGCTATTAAAAAATGGAGAGAAAAAGGCTCACAAGGAGATTTTGTCATGTCAGAAAGGGTGATTGTGTTTGACACTACATTAAGGGATGGAGAACAGTCACCTGGGGCAAGTATGAATGAGGCTGAAAAATTAAGAATTGCTATGCAATTGGAAAGATTAGGTGTTGATGTTATAGAAGCCGGTTTTCCAGCAGCATCTCAGGGTGAACTTGATGCGGTACGTATGATTTCGTCTAAAATAAAAAATGCCCAAATTGCTGCTCTTGCAAGAACATCAAAAGATGATATTGATAAAGCATGGGCTGCTATCAAAGATGCAGTTAATCCAAGAATACATACGTTTATCGCAACTTCAGATATACATCTTAAATATAAGCTAAAGATGACAAGAGAACAAGTAATAGAAACTGCTGTTGAGGCAGTAAAATATGCTAAGAGATTTACAGATAATGTTGAATTTTCATCAGAGGATGGTACAAGAAGCAATCGGGATTTTTTGTGTAAAGTATTTGAGGCAGTTATAAATGCAGGGGCAACTACTATAAATCTTCCTGATACAGTAGGGTATATCCTTCCCGATGAATACTATGACTTAATAAAATATGTTATTCAACATACTTCGAATATGCACAAAGTTGTTTTAAGCGTTCATTGTCACAATGATTTAGGTCTTGCCACAGCAAATACTCTTGCAGGGCTTAGAGCAGGAGCTAGACAAGTAGAAGTTACTGTAAATGGTATTGGTGAAAGGGCTGGGAATACTTCATTAGAAGAAGTAGTCATGTGTATATATACTCATAAAGACAGACTTGGTCTGAGTACTGGAATAAACACTCAATATATTTATCCTACAAGTAGACTGGTTAGCATGATAACAGGTCTTGTGGTCCAACCCAATAAAGCTATTGTGGGAGCAAATGCTTTTGCTCATGAGGCGGGCATACATCAGGATGGTATACTAAAACATAAGCTTACTTATGAAATAATGGAACCAGAAACTATTGGATTAGATAGAAGTAAACTTGTTCTTGGAAAACATTCTGGAAGACATGCATTTAAAAGAAAATTAGAAGAGATGGGATATGAACTTACAGAAAATGAACTTAATCGTTTGTTTTTAAGATTTAAAGAACTTGCAGATAAAAGAAAGGAAATTCAAGATGAAGATATAGAAGCCCTTGTAGCAGAAGAAATATTGAGAGTTCCTGATGTATATCAATTAGAATATTTGAATGTTATAAGTGGTACCGGCACAGTTCCTACAGCAACTGTAAAACTAAAAATAAAGGATAAAATTGTTCAAGGAGCTGGTTTTGGTGTTGGCCCTATTGATGCTACTTATAATGTAATAGCAAATCTTACAGGTACAAAATCAAGACTTTTGAGGTTTGCTGTAAATTCTATTACAGGAGGTATGGATGCTCAAGGAGAAGTTACTGTAAGGCTTAAAGAAGATAACATTGTTGCTTTGGGCAAAGGTGCAGATCCTGACATTATAGTTGCAAGTGCAAAAGCGTATATCAATGGTCTTAATAGATTAGAGTATATGAAAATGAATCCTCCTAAAAAAGATACAACCCCTTAACTTAAAGGAGCTTAAAAATGGGAATGACCATTACTGAAAAAATATTGGCAATACATTCAGGAAAAGAGTATGTAAGACCAGGAGATATGATCCAGGTAAAAGTGGATCTTGCTCTTGCCAATGATATTACTGCCCCTTTAGCCATAAAAGTTTTTAAAGAACTTAATATAGATAATGTATTTGATAATAAAAAAATAGCTCTTGTTCCTGATCATTTTGTCCCAAATAAAGATATACCTTCAGCCCATCAGGTAAAATTCGTAAGAAATTTTGCCAAACAATATTCAATAAAACATTTTTTTGAACTGGGTGAGGTCGGGATAGAGCATGTACTTCTCCCTGAAAAAGGGATGATAGCCCCTGGGGACTTGGTTATTGGAGCAGATAGCCATACTTGTACATATGGGGCATTAAGTGCATTTTCTACTGGAGTTGGGAGTACAGATCTGGGTGTGGTAATGGCTACAGGAGAAACATGGCTGCGAGTTCCTGAGACAATAAAAATTATATTTAAAGGCCCACTTAATAAATGGGTTTGTGGAAAGGATCTTATACTTTATGTATTAAAAAAACTTGGCGTTGAAGGGGCTATTTATAAAGCAATTGAATTTTCAGGGGATACTATAAAGGAATTATCTATGGCCGATAGATTTACAATGGCAAATATGGCTGTAGAGGTGGGAGCAAAGAATGGTATATTTGAGCCAGACGATATCTTGAAACATTACTTAAAAGATAGAAGTTCAAGAAATGGGGTTTATTTTTATAGTGACTCTGATTCAATATATGAGAAAATAGTGGAGATAGATGTAACCAATATAGAACCACAAATTGCTTGTCCTCATTCTCCAGACAATGTGGTATCTATAAGTGAAATAAAAAATGTAAAACTTGATCAGGTTTTTATTGGATCTTGTACTAATGGAAGGCTTGAGGATTTAAGAATAGCTGCAAATATCCTAAAAGGAAGAAGAATTGCAAAAGGAATAAGGCTTATTGTAATTCCTTCTACCCCATGGATATATAAAAAAGCAGTTGAAGAAGGCCTCATTGGTATCTTTTTAGATGCAGGTGCTGTTATTGGGCCACCATGTTGTGGCCCATGTCTTGGAGGGCATATGGGTATATTGGCAGAAGGAGAAATAGCACTTTCAACAACAAACAGAAATTTTAAAGGAAGAATGGGACATCCTGAGAGTAAAGTATATCTGTGTAATCCAGCTATTGCCGCAGCATCTGCAGTAACAGGTACAATTACTTCTCCAGGGGAGCTGTAAGATGAAAATAAAGGGAAAAGTATGGAAATTTGGAGACCATATAGATACAGATCTTATTATACCAGCAAGGTTTTTAAATACTTCAGACGAAAAAGAGTTGGCAAAAGGTTGCTTTTCAGATATTAAGCCTGGTTTTTTTAATATGGTTCATAAAGGTGATATTTTGATTGCAGGTACGAATTTTGGTTGCGGTTCTTCAAGGGAACATGCACCTGTGGCCATAAAAGCATGTGGTATTTCTCTTATTATTGCAAAAGGTTTTGCAAGGATATTTTATAGAAATGCCTTTAATATCGGACTTCCCTTATTAGAGTGTAAAGAAGCAGTTGATGATATTAAAGAAGGAGATACTATTACTGTTGATCTTTCATCTGGAGAAATAGTAAATATGAATAAAGAAAAAATTTATCATGCCATGCCAGTTCCAGAATTTATGATGAATATCATAAAAGCTGGCGGGCTTGTGAATTATATAAAAAATATGAAAGGGGGTGTTTCCCATTAAACTTACAGGAGCACAAATACTGTTCAAAGTTTTAGAAGAAGAAGGGGTTGATGTAATTTTTGGATATCCAGGTGGGGCTGTCCTGGATATATACGATGAACTTTGGAAAACAAATATAAGGCATATTTTAGTAAGGCATGAACAGGCAGCAGTTCATGCTGCAGATGGATATGCCAGAGTTTCAGGAAAAGTGGGAGTTTGTATTGTTACATCAGGGCCTGGAGCAACAAATACAGTAACAGGTATTGCGACGGCATATATGGATTCTATACCTATTGTAGTATTTACTGGTCAGGTTCCAAGGGCACTTGTTGGAAGTGATGCTTTTCAGGAGGTAGATATTGTAGGTATTACAAGATCATGTACAAAGCATAATTATCTTGTTACTGATATTGATGATCTTGCTCGGATTGTAAAAGAGGCATTTTATATAGCAAAAACCGGAAGACCAGGACCTGTTCTTGTAGATATACCAAAAGATATACAACAAATGTCTACAACTTATAAATCAATAAAAGAGGTAAAATTAAAATCTTATAAGCCCGTTTATAAACCAAATATGAAACAGCTTCAGAAAGCCATATCTCTAATAAAAAAGGCCAAAAAGCCTCTTATCTTAACTGGAGGAGGAGTAGTACTTTCAAAGGCATATGAAGAGCTGAAAAAATTTGCTAATAAGATAGAAGCACCTGTGAGTTCTACATTGATGGGTCTTGGTTCTTTTCCTCCTGATTCTCCATTATGGCTTGGTATGGTAGGAATGCACGGAACATATGCTGCAAATATGGCTACAGGAGAATGCGATCTTTTAATAGGAGTAGGTGTTAGGTTTGATGATAGAGTTACAGGAAAAGTAAATACTTTTGCGCCAAATGCAAAAATAATTCATATTGATATTGATCCTACCTCTATTCAGAAAAATGTTCCAGTTGCTGTGCCTGTTGTGGGAGATTGTAAAAGCACTTTATCTATGCTTAATAAATTATTGGAAGAGGAGGATATGGAAAGTATTTCTGATGCGAGAAAAGATTGGTTAAAACAGATTGAAGATTGGAAAATAACAAAGCCTTTGTCTTATAAACAAGATAAAGATGAGATTAAACCTCAGTACGTTATAGAAACTCTTTATGAACTCACAAAGGGAGATGCTATAATTGCTACAGAAGTGGGACAAAATCAGATGTGGGCTGCTCAGTACTATCGTTTTCATAAGCCAAATCATTTTATTACTTCAGGTGGACTTGGTTGCATGGGGTATGGATTTCCAGCAGCTATAGGAGCACAAGTTGCATGTCCTAATAAAACAGTGATTGATATAGCGGGAGATGGTAGTATTCAAATGAATATTCAAGAGCTTGCAACAGCAGTGCAGCATAATATTCCAGTAAAAGTTGTGATATTAAATAATAGCTATCTTGGCATGGTTAGGCAATGGCAAGAACTGTTTTATGATAAGCGTTATACCTGTACACATTTGGAGTATGCCCCTGATTTTGTAAAGCTGGCTGAGGCATATGGTGCTGTGGGTTTAAGAGCTACAAAGCCAGATGAGGTAAAGCCAATTTTAGAAAAAGCGCTTGCCAGTAAAAAAGTGGTTTTAGTAGATATAAGAATACCTTCTGAAGAAAAAGTTTATCCGATGGTGCCAGCAGGGGCTCCTATTACCGAAATGATATTGGTGTAGAAAGGAGTAAAAATATGATGAAAAATAATTCTCAGCAAAAACATATATTTTCACTGCTTGTAGAAAATCAACCAGGTGTTCTTTCCCGTATTGCTGGACTATTTTCTGCAAGAGGTTATAATATAGAAAGTCTTTGTGTGGCTTCTACGACAGATCCTCAGGTATCAAGGGTAAGTTTGGTTACAAAGGGAGATGAACTAATATTAGAACAGATAAAAAAGCAGTTAAATAAATTAATAAATGTAATAAAAGTATATGACTACACAGATGTAGCTTATGTTCAAAGAGATCTTGCTCTTGTGAAGGTCAGAGCAAAGCCAGAGAATAGAGCTGAGATACTGAGAATTGTTGATATATTTAGAAGTAGAGTTGTAGATGTAAGTCCTGACTATTATACAGTAGAAATAACAGGGAATGAAGACAAAATCGAGGCTTTTTTGAGATTGCTTAGGCCTATGGGAATAAAAGAGATAGCGCGTACAGGGCCTGTAGCATTGGCAAGAGAAGATCAGTTTAAATAAAAAAGTAAATTACTAATAAGGAGGTGCCCACCAAGCAAGTTCATCAAACTCTATCCCAATAGCCAGCTCATTTTGGCCTTTTCCTACATTACGGATGACACCTACTATTTTCTGTTCCCCAGGGATACCAGGAAATTTGCAGGTAATCATAATGCGTTCATTTAATATAAATATCTCTTTATCTATCTTTTTTATAGGAAATGTAATTCTACAACCTTTTTTGCTTACATCCTTGATGATACCTTCTATAATCTGGGATCTGTTTTTTATAGTATATTGAATACGAGCAGATACAAGACATCTGATCCTTTTATAACTTCTTTGTTCCCTTATCTTTACTTGATCAGGGTATTCTAGTAGTAATATTTCTACGGGATCATCAAGCTGTTTTAATACTCTGGTATTAAACTCATATACTCCTGCTCCATTATGGAAATATACACAAATTTGAGCTTCTTGGTTTTTATCAGAAACTCCAGAAATTGGACAAATAGTGGCAATATATTTGTTTGGTCGAATTCCTATAAGTAAAGCCTTTGATACATAATCTCTCTTAAATTGGAGATATAGCCAAGTACCTATATTAATATTTATATCTTTTAAACTTAGCATATGCTATTAAATCTATTTGATTATTATATTTAATCGTCTATAATGTAACAAGATTTCGGTTTCTTTGTCTATAATTTTATTTTAATTTTTAGGATGTCTTTTTGTAAGTGTAAAAAATATTTAATTTTAGTGGTTATATGGGAATTTATATGGTTTATACCTGTATATCCTGTGTTGTGTAGTAATATAGGGATTAGGAAAAATCTATTTTTAAAAAAGGCATCAGAATATTATTATCAGAATAAATTAGATAAAGCTATATCTATATGTCTTCAAATACTTAAAGAGGACCCTTATGATTTTGACACCCTTCTTGATGTTGTGGCTATGTATATAAAAAAAGGCCTGTTTTATGATGCATATCCTTATGCCCAGAGGCTTGTAGATAAGTATCCTAATAAATCAGAAGCTTTGATAAATATGGCTGTTGTAGAAATTGGACTGGGAAAGTTTCATGATGCCATAAAATATTTAAATATAGCAAAAAATATTAAAGATTGCCCAATTTTTAATATTTATCTGAATAAAGGGATAATTTTTAGTAAAAAGGGAAATTTAGACGTGGCACTTAAATTTTATAAAAAGGCAGAAGTTCTTGATCCTAATAATGCTTCTCTGCTTTTTAATATGGCTCTTTTATATGATAAAGAAAAAGATTTTAAAAATGCCCTTATATATTATCAAAAATATTTGACCTTATATACAACAAAAATCCCTACTGCTGAAAAAAAGAGGATACAAAACAGAATATATTTACTTATGAATTACCTAAGATAGATTTTTCCAAAATTTACTATGAATATGTTTTGCCCTGTGTACTATTTTATCTATAAGAGTTTTTTCTGCTTGTTTTGCCAATTGCTCATATTGAGAAATAGTTATTTCTAATAGTTCTTTTAAAACAGCTTTTACAGAGTCTCTTAATCCATTTAGATTATAACCTCCTTCTAATGTTATAATAACTTTTCCATTACAACATTGTTCAGCTATTTCCATTATAATTCTTGTAATTGATGCAAAACCAATTGGAGTAACAGACATTCCACCCAATGGGTCGTCTTTATGTATATCAAATCCTGCTGATATAAGGATCAAATCAGGATTAAATTCTAAGGCAATTGGCTTTAATAGCATATTATATATAGCTGAATACTCTGCATCTCCATATCCGTAAGATAAAGGGATATTTACTGTAAAGCCCTTTCCATCCTCTATTCCAATTTCTTCTAATGAGCCTGTTCCTGGATAATATGGATACTGATGAGTAGAAAAGTACAAAACAGTTGGATCATTTTCAAATGCATGTTGAGTGCCATTCCCATGATGTAAGTCCCAGTCTACTATAAGCACCTTTTCTATGTTGTGATTCTTTTGGGCATATCTGGCAGCTATTGCTACATTGTTAAATAAGCAAAATCCCATTGCTCTATTTTTCTCCGCATGATGTCCCGGAGGTCTTATAAGGGCAAAGCCATTATTTATATTTTTTTCTATAACAGCTTTTACTGTTTCACATAAGCCGCCTACTGCAAGAAGTGCTACCCTATAGGATTTTGAAGAAGTGGAGGTATCTGGATCTAATGTTACATGAGATTTTCCCTCTGTTTCTGCAATCATATCTACATAGTCTGGAGAGTGTATATAACAGATTTCTTCTTTTGTAGCTTCTCTTGGTTTTAGTTCATAGAATTTTCCTTTTATGTCAGAGTCATGCAGCATATTATATATTACCTCTAATCGTTTTGGATTTTCAGGGTGATATATCCCCATATCATGATCCTTGTATCTTTCATCTTTTACAATACCCACCCTTTTCATATCTAATTCCCCCTCTTTTTAAATATTTTATATATAGCATATAATATAATGATATGTTAACTTTTAAAAATATAAAAAAAATAGATTTTAAAAAGACTATTTTAAAAGGACTTGCCAATTATGTTTCTATGTTTTATAAAAACGGCAACACAAATAAAAAATGAATTTTATAATAAAGGAGGGAAGTTATGGATTTTGCCTTAAGTGAAGAACTACAGATGCTTAGGGAAACTGCAAGGCAGTTTGCCAAGGAAAAGATTGCCCCTTATGCAGATAAGTGGGATGAAGAACATTATTTTCCATACGAAGAGGTAGTAAAGCCTATGGGAGAATTGGGCTTTTTTGGAACTTTGATTCCTGAACAGTATGGTGGAAATGAAATGGGCTGGCTTGCTACAATGATACTTTCCGAAGAAATTGCCTATGCATCAAGCTCATTGAGAGTTCAAGTTAATATGGAAATGATAGGTTGTGGTTATACTATATACAGGTATGGTAATGATACTATTAAAGAGAAATATATTCCAAAGCTTGTGACAGCAGAATACCTTGGTGGTTTTGGTATAACAGAACCTAATGCTGGTTCAGATGTTATGGCTATGAAATCTACTGCAGTGGACGAAGGGGATCATTGGTTAATAAATGGAACAAAGACATGGATATCTAATGCACCAATAGCTGATGTGCTTATTTTTTATGCATATACAGACAGAGAGGCGAGAGGTCGTGGGCTTTCTGCATTTGTTATAGAGCCAAAAAAATTTAATGGGGTAACAGTTACAGATTTAGATAAGCTTGGTTCAAGATCATCTCCAACAGGAGAGATAATTCTTGAGGATACAAAAGTGCCTAAGGAAAATATTCTTGGTAAACCAGGAGATGGAGCGAGGATACTTTTTGGTTCATTGAATCAAACAAGACTTCAAGCAGCAGCAGGTGGTGTTGGACTTGCCCAGGCATGTCTCGATACTGCTATAAATTATGCAAAAGAGAGAGAACAATTTGGAAAACCCATTGGAACTTTCCAGATGAATCAAGATATGCTTGCACAGCTTGCCTGTGAAATAGAGGCAGCAAGACTTATGGTATATAAGGCAGCATGGCAAAAGGACCAGGGCCAATTAAATAATGTATTTGAGGTAGCACAGGCTAAATATCTGGCTGGAGAAGTAGCAATGAAAGCTGCAACAGTGGCTATGAGGATACTTGGTGCATATGGATATTCTACAGAATATCCTGTGGCAAGATTTTTTAGAGATGCTCCTACTTATTTTATGGTTGAAGGTTCAGCAAACATCTGCAAGATGATAGTTGCCAATGATATATTGGACATACGAAAGGCTAACAAATAGAATAAACTTGAATATACAGGGAGCTATCTTTTAAAAGGGGAAAGCTCCCTGTTTTTCCAAAAATTTTACCATTCCATATACAGATTTATTATAAGGAACATTTAATTTTTTTCTTTCAGCAATCTCTATTATTGCTCCATTAAGACTATCTATTTCCGTTTTTTTACCTTTGGTTATATCTTGAAGCATTGATGATCTATGAGTGGCAGTGGAAGGGATTAATTGACTGTAAAATATATCTAAATATTTTTCTGCCGAATCCCAATAGGTCTCATAACCTGCTTTGTGCATTGTTAAAAAAATTTCTTTGGCGATTTCATTCATTATCTTTTTAGTATATTTGTATTCTGCAAGCTTTCCATATGGGACTTTTAATATAGCACTTAAAGGATTCAAAAGACAATTATATAACATTTTTGCCCATAAATCTTTTTCAATACTATCAGTTGGAATACAAGGTATTCCTCCGTCTGAAATAAATTTACATAATTCTTCTATTTTTGATGTATCTTTTGTAAAAAGACTGCCAATATGAATAGAATCTGCATGAACAGTGATTTTTACTTCATTAAGAGCTTTTCTTTCAAAACCTGTGATTACCCTGGCATTATAAATTATTTCTTTGTTAAAGAAATTTTTAAAAATTTCAGCATTACCCCATCCATTTTGGAATAGCACTATAATACCATCTTTATTAATCAAATACATATGTCTGGAAAGATCCTTTGCTGCATATTCAGTATCAAAAGATTTACAACATATAAGTATAAAATCATATTTTTCTTCAATATCATCTAAAGAAGAAAATGATCTAAAATAATAGGGTGGTGCTTTAAATTTGCCAAATATACCTTTTCTTATAAGCCCATTTTTGTTTAATAAAATTGTTGTGTCCTTTCGAGAAACTATATCCACCTTAAGACCTGATTTTATAAGGCAACTGCCTATTCCCAGTCCTACTGCACCTGCTGCATAAATTAATATTTTTTTCTGCATGATATCCTATTATCCTGGAGGCCAATTCATTTTTCTTCCACCTAGAAGATGCAAATGCAAATGATATATTTCTTGCCCACCATCAACTCTGCAATTGAACACTGTTCTGTATCCTGCTTTATTTATTCCGATAGACCTTGCTATATTTCTCGCTACAATAAACATTTTTCCTATAAGTATATAATCTTCATCAGATATATCATCCAAGGTAGGAATATGTCTTTTAGGAATTATAAGGATATGATAAGGAGCTTTTGGCTTTATATCTTTAAAAGCAACAATTTCGTCTGATTTATATATAATATCTGCTGAGACTTCTCCTTTTACTATTTTACAAAATACACACTCCATTTTTACCTCCGTTATTCTACATTACCATAATGACTAAATTGCATAGTAAAAGTTCCTCGGCCCTGGGATACAGATCTTAATGACGTAGAATACCCAAACATTTTTGAAAGAGGTGCCCATCCTTTTATCACTTGAATAGGTCCTTTTTTTTCCATCTGTTCTATTCTCCCTTTTCTGGAATTTATCTCTGCTATAACATCTCCTGTAAATTCCTCTGGCACCGTTACTTCTATTCTCATTATAGGTTCTAATAAAATTGGGGTTGCCTTTTCACAAGCATTTTTAAATGCTAATGTTGAAGCTATCTTAAATGCCATTATGTCATTGTAATCTTTTATTTTTACATCAATAAGTGCAGTCTGAACATCAATAATAGGATAACCCAGCAAAGGCCCACTTGTTTGCGCCTCTGATATCCCTTCAATTATTGCATTTATTATTTCTTCTGTTATTGATGGGTTTTCACACTTGTCTATGAACTTATTACCTGATCCTCTACTTAAAGGAGAAAGTTCGATTTTAACACTTGCAAAATGTTGCTGTCCCGCAATTTCTACTTCGTATATCTCTTCGTGCTCAACAGGTTTTGTTATTGTTTCTCTATAAACTACTTGAGGTTTACCCTGATTTACTTCTAATGAAAATTCCCTTTTTATTCTATGAATAACTATATCCAGATGTAGTTCTCCCATCCCAGAAAGTACAATTTGTCCGCTGTCTTCATCTATTTTGTATCTAAGAGTAGGATCTTCATCGCATAATTTATTTAATATATCTAATAACTTATCATGATCTTGCACCCTTTTAGGCTCAAGAGCTATACTTATTACAGGTTCATTAGTATCTATAGGTTCAAGGAGTATGGGATTATCTTTCGAACACAGAGTATCACCTGTGCTTGTATTTTTAAGCCCCATTGCTGCAACAATATCTCCTGCCTGTGCTTCTTCAATTCTTTCTCTCCTATTAGCATGCATTTTAAGTAGACGCGCTATCTTTTCTGTTGCCTCTTTTCTTGGATTATATACAGCATCTCCTACCTTTATTGTCCCTGAATATATTCTTAAATATGTCATTTTCCTTCCGCCATCTATAGCAATCTTGAATGCAAGAGCAGTAAGAGGGGCCTTTGGATCAGTAGGCCTTTCTTCTTGTTGATTTGTACCTGGAATCTGGCCTTTTACAGGAGGAATATCTAAAGGAGACGGAAGATAATCTATTATTGCATCTAATAAAGGTTGTATGCCTTTGTTTCTTAATGCAGCTCCACAAAGCACTGGAACAAGTTTAAGTCCTATTGTAGCTTTTCTTATAGAATTTTTTAAATCTTTTTCATTGATTTGTTCATCAGAAAGATATTTCTCCATTATTATGTCATCTACTTCTGATATGGTCTCTATCATATATTCTCTGTATTCCTGCATCATATCTAACATTTCTTGGGGAACCGGGGTTTCTTCAAAATATGCTCCAAGAGATTCTTCATGCCATATAATAGCCTTTTCTTTTATAAGATCTATAACTCCTTTAAAATCATTTTCTGAACCCCATGGAATCTGAAGTACCAAAGGCCTTGCACCTAATTTTTCTTTTATTTGATTTATTACTGTATAAAAATCTGCACCTATCCTGTCCATCTTATTTACAAAAGCTATTTTAGGAACTCTATATCTATTAGCTTGATGCCATACGGTTTCTGATTGAGGCTCAACTCCTCCAACAGCACAAAATATTCCTATTGCTCCATCTAAGATTCTAAGAGATCTTTCCACTTCAATGGTAAAGTCCACGTGTCCCGGGGTGTCAATAATATTTATATTATGTCCTCTCCATTGACATGTAGTACATGCAGATGTTATTGTTATGCCTCTTTCTTTTTCTTCAAGCATCCAGTCCATGGTTGCTTCTCCATCATGAACCTCTCCTATTTTGTGAACTCTACCAGTATAATAAAGTATACGCTCTGTAACAGTAGTTTTACCTGCATCTATGTGAGCAATCATTCCAATATTTCGAATTGTTCTTAGATTTTTATTTCTTTTCATAGCTCTAAAAATTTAGGGTATATACACTGGGGTGTCAAGGAAAATCAGTTTATTAAAGTCTACTATTTAATTCTAAGTATTTATTTTAAATTGTTTAACTTAAAAATTCAATATTTATTATTTAAGCTTTTAAATAAAAAGTTATTTAATGCTATAATAAACAATATCAAGATATATTATACTAAATAATATTGCTAAATATTTTTACATAAAATATACTCTTTTAGGATCAAAGGCACAGATTATATAAGGGTATATGATGCAATTAATTTGCTCCTAAATAAAAAATAAAGTTTAGATTTTTTGTTTATTTTATAGTATTTATGTTTGAATAATTTAAAAAATAATTATTGACTTTTTCCTATTTAATATGTTTTATTATATTTATTGATTAATATTAATTCTAAGTATGCTATATTTAGTGGAGATATAAACATGAGTGAAAAAGTTGAGGATATCTTAAAAAAATTTGCTATTTCTTTAGATGATAAGATTTTTCTTAAAAATGTCCTTTTAGGATTTAAAGAGGATGTTTTACAAAAATATTTAAAATATTTTTGTAATATTCATATTATTAAAGAGAATAAATTAATCAGCTATTTTAAACAATTGCTTTTCAACAATATTGATCAGAAATATATTCAGGATAGAATAGACATAGGTATAGTTCATGAAAAAATTGGTTTATCAGCTATAACTTATATATCAACTTTTTCAAAATGGATAGATTTAATATATCCATCAATTAAAGAGATTGTTTCTGGAGAAACTCTTGGATACGTTTTATTGATATTATTTAAAAATATACTTTTAGATATATCTATTGCTATTGATGCATGTCAAAATAAGCATATAGAGCGTTATCAGATTATATTTGATTCTATAGAAGATGCCCTTGTAACAGTAGACATAGATACAGGACTTATAAATATGGTTAATAAAAAAATGGAAGAAATTTTGGATATGCCAAAAGCAGAGTTATGTAATAAAAAAATTTTAGATATATGTTCCTTAGATATAGATATCTTACTCAAGGATAAACTAAAACAAATATATCTTAAAACAAAAAAAGAGAATATTCCTGTAGCTGTTAGTATATCTTTATTTGAGCATAGTGGTAGAAAATATGTGATATTGACCTTTAAAGATCTCAGAGAAGAAATAAAAAGAAGAAGAGAACTTGAAGTATTAGGTAGATTATACAATACATTAAGTGCAATCAATATCCTTGTTACTACAGTAGAAAACAAAGATAATCTTTTTAAGCGAGTTGTTAGTATTATAAAAAACAAGGGTGAGTTTAAGTATGTTGGTATATTTAAGAAATATAACAAAGTCTCAATTGCTGAGATGGGTTCCTATATTAAAACAGATCCATTGTTGTGTATTCCTTTCAAAGGAAGTAGAGAAGAATATATTCTAAATGTTGCTATTTCAAAAGATATGGAATTTACTGAAAAAGAAAAAAACCTATTAGAAGAAATAGTGCACGACATATCTTTTGCCTTAGAAAAGCTGAAAAGACAAGAGAAGCTTTCACATCTTGCATATTATGATGATGTAACCCAACTCCCTAATAGAATATATTTTTCTCAAAGACTTAAGGAAATGATAAATAGAGTAAGGGCAAAGACATCTAAAGTCGCATTAATAATAGTAGCGATTAATAAATTTGCAGAATTAGCATATACATTAGGTCACTTTTGGAAAAATGAAATTATAAAAGCTGTGGCTTTAAGAATAAAGAGCAAGGCAAGAGATAGAGATTTAATAGCCAGATTAAATGAAGATAAATTTGCTATTGCAGTAGATTCAAATAATATAAAAACAGTAGTTATGAATATAATAGGCAGAATAAGAAAAGCATTTGAAGAACCTATATACTTTAATGGAAATGATATAATGCTTGAGCTGGCTTTTGGAATCGCTATATTCCCTTATGATGCTGAAACTCCTGAAGAACTTATTTCTAATGCTATGCTTTCGAGCGATAAAAGCATAGAATTGGGAGGAAATACTGAAGTCTTTTATTCAGAGGAACTTACTAAAAGTCTGAAAGATAGGGTCTCCATAAGAACTGCTTTAAGAAGGGCATTAAATAAAAATGAGTTTGTTGTTTACTATCAGCCAAAGATAGAATTGGCTACAGGCAAGCTCAAGGGGGCAGAAGCATTAATAAGATGGATAAAAGATGGTGAGATAATTCCGCCTTATAAATTTATTCCTATACTTGAAGAAGGAGATCTTATTCATGATGTTGGAAAATGGGTTATTAAAGAGACATGTACTCAGATCAAAAATTGGAAAGTTAGGGGTATAGATCTGGATATCTCTGTAAATGTTTCTCCTGTGCAGCTCCGCAGTTTTTCTTTTATGGAAGATCTGATGTCAACAATATCTTCATGTGGCCTATCAAATCTGGAGATAGAATTGACAGAGTCAGCTATTATGGAAGATATTTCTAAATCTATATCTTTTTTGAATACCTTATTAGAAATGGGAGTAAAAACATATATTGATGATTTTGGCACAGGATATTCTTCGCTTGCTTATTTAAAGAAACTTCCTGTTTATGCAGTAAAAATTGATAGAGAATTTATAAAAGACATTCCTGCTCATAAAGAAGATATAGAAATAATCAAAGCAGCTATAAGCCTCGCCAAGACTTATGGTATGAAAACTGTAGCTGAAGGCCCTGAGACAGAAGAACAGATAAAGATACTAAGAGAATTAGGATGTGATTTTGCACAGGGGTATTATTTTTCTTATCCTTTACCAGCGCATGAATTTGAAAAATATGTTATAAATTTTTCAAATTCATCTTCACCAAGTAATGAGAGTGGCGAAGGAACTTGAAGATTTCCTGCTTTATAATTGAATATCTTTTCTACTCTATCAATAATCGCTTTATAAAGTGTGCGTAAGGGTATCTGGGATGGGCATATCTGTTCACATAGACCACAGTCAATGCAACGATCTGCTAAGTGAAATGCGCGGACAAAGTGAAATATCATATCAGGAGGAAGATATTGGATATGGTTTTGAACATTCACTGAACTGACCCTCCGATTTTTGTCCCACATAAAATATTTAACAACTAAAATAAGGAGGGGGGCAATGAACAAACAGTACACAGCCAAATTTAAAGCAACAGTAGCCCTTGAGGCTATAAAGAAAGATACATACAAAAAGATAGGTCAACTTCAGGTGAAAGGAAATTTTTTGTCTCATGTGCTAAAAAATGCATTACTCAACTTTGACACCT
>CAZMNC010000111.1:0-31841 GCA_964567535.1 uncultured Desulfobacterales bacterium
TAGATATGTGTATAATAAGTGCCTTATTATAGTTAGTTAAATAAATAAATTTTATCTTTGCTTGTCTTGTATGAATATGTAACTTATGTTATGTAAAAACCACTTTTATTTTTAGGGAGAAATAAAATGGGGTTGAGGATATTTTATTCCGACACACCTAAACCTAAACCTACAGATGAGTTGTGCCTTGGATTTGGAGATATATTTTCAGATCATATGTTTGTCATGTATTATGAAGAAGGGAAAGGTTGGATTGATCCGTGTATAAAACCATATGATAAAATCGAGTTAGATCCAGCTGCAATGGTATTACATTATGCTCAATCTATATTTGAAGGTTTGAAGGCATATAGAAGAAAAGATGGAGGAATAAATCTTTTTAGGCCCTGGGATAATTTTAAAAGATTTAACAAATCTGCAAAAAGGATGTGTATGCCAGAAATAGATGAAAAATTTGTCTTGGAATGTATGAAAAGGCTAATAATCGTGGATAAGGATTGGGTTCCAAAAACATTAGGAACTTCACTTTATATAAGGCCTACTATGTTTGCTATAGAGCCTCATTTAGGTGTGAGGCCATCAAAAACATATATATTTTATATTATTACCAGTCCTGTGGGAGCTTATTATAAAGAGGGTTTGAATCCTGTTAAAATATATGTGGAGGATTTTTATGTCAGGGCTGTTCCAGGTGGAACAGGCGATGTAAAGACAGGTGGCAATTATGCAGCAAGTCTTTTTTCTAGTGAAAGAGCTAAAGCAAAAGGGTTTACTCAGGTCCTTTGGCTTGATGGAGTAGAACATAAATATGTAGAAGAGGTAGGCACAATGAATGTTTTTTTTGTTATTGATAATGAGCTTGTAACTTCACCTCTCACTGGGAGCATTTTACCAGGGATTACAAGAGATTCAGTTATTCATATAGCTAATCATTGGGGTATACAGGTGGTGGAAAGAAGAATCTCAATAGATGAGGTTGTAGAAAAGGCTCAAAATGGAAGACTAAAAGAAGCATTTGGTACTGGGACTGCTGCTGTTATTTCTCCAATAGGTCAAATAACATATAAAGAGAAGGATTACATTATTTCTGGTGGCAGAATGGGTGAGCTTTCTAAAAGGTTTTATGAAGAAATAATAGGCATTCAATATGGAGAAAAGCCAGATTCATATGGATGGATATATAAGGTGTGTTAATATGATTCCTACTATTGAATGGCAAGGAAATAAAGTTAGAATATTAGATCAAAGACAAATTCCCCATAAAGTGGAATGGTATATATGTAAAGATTATAAGGATGTTATAAAGGCAATAAAGAAGATGGTGATAAGAGGAGCACCAGCTATAGGAATAGCAGCAGCTATGGGTTTGGTTTTAGGTGCATACTCAATAAAATATAAAACTTATAAGTCTTTTTTTAGGAGAATAAAGCAGATTTCAGATGAAATTCTTTCTTCAAGACCTACAGCAGTAAATCTTAGATGGGCCTTGGATAGAATGATAAGGCTTATCCAGAAGATGGAAGGTTGTTCAATTGATAAAATAAAAGAAATTTTGCGTAAGGAGTCAGAAAATATTCTGAAAAAAGATATAGAGATAAACAAAAAAATTGGGAAGATTGGGGAAAAGCTTGTTCCTGATAATGCTGTTATTCTTACTCATTGTAATGCCGGAAGTCTTGCTACAGGTGGATATGGCACTGCTCTTGGTGTTATTAGAGCAGCTCATGAAGCAGGAAAGAGGATAAATGTTATTGCAGATGAAACAAGACCATGGCTTCAAGGGCTTAGACTTACTGTGTTTGAACTAATGCAGGAAAACATACCAGTATCTGTCATTGCAGATAATGCAGCCGGATATCTTATGAAAAAAGGGAAAATAGATTTGGTTATTACTGGGGCTGATAGGATAGCAATAAATGGGGATGTGGCCAATAAGATAGGAACATATCAGGTAGCGGTTCTTGCAAAGGAAAACAGAATTCCTTTTTATGTGGCTGCTCCTATATCTACGATAGATTCAGATATAAAGAATGGGGATATGATTCCTGTAGAGTATAGATCTGGGGAAGAAATTCTTAAAATAGGAAATAAATATATAGGCCCAAAAGATGCAGAGGCTATAAATCCTGTGTTTGATATTACTCCTTCTAACTACATTTCAGCGATAATAACAGAAAAAGGCGTTATAAGTGATTTTGATACCTTAATAGATATTGTAGATAGGGATACTGACAAATAGTAAAACAGTCTTGTTATTTCTCTCCTATATATCATGATTCAATTCTTTAATTAATAGGTTTGACAATATTTCTGCTTAGGTGATAAGAATAAAAAAACATTTTTAGGGAGGGGGATCATGTATAATATAATAAGAGTTAATATGAAAAAAAAAGATATAAATTTTGAGGCCCCATCCGAAGAATATTATAGACTTGGCGGCAGGGGATTGAGTTCCAACATAATAGCCCAAGAAGTTTTACCAGAGTCACACCCTTTAGGCGCACATAATAAACTTATATTTGCCCCAGGTCTTTTAGCAGGCACTACTGCCCCTAATTCTTCTCGTCTTTCTATAGGCTCTAAAAGTCCTTTGACAGGGGGAATAAAAGAAGCAAATGTAGGTGGAGTTTCAGGATATAAATTGGGAAGATTAAAAATAAAGGCTATTATAGTAGAAGACCTTCCAGATAAAGGGCTTTATATATTAAAAATTGATAAAGAGGATGCAAAATTAATTCCTGCTGATGAATTTAAGGGCCTTGGCAATTATGAGGTTTGTACAAGAATAAGAGAGAAGTACGGAAATGTAGGTATATTATCTATAGGTCCTGCTGGTGAAATGAGAATGGGTACTGCTACTATTGCTTCTTCTGATCCAGATGGTAGACCTTCAAGACATGCTGCACGAGGAGGGCTTGGGGCAGTAATGGGAGCAAAGGGAATCAAAGCTATCATTATTGATGATTCTGGTGTGGAACCTGTGGAAGCAAAAAATAAAAAGGAGTTTCAGAATATATGTAAAGAATTTGCAAAAAGAATTCTTGAACGAAAGGCTACTCAATTGCTTTCTAAATTTGGAACCATAGGAGGATTGACATTTATAAACAAAATTGGTGCCCTTCCTACAAGGAATTATAGCGCAGGCTCCTTTGAAGGAGCAGAAAAGATAGGCGGAAGAGTGGTTTCTGAAATAAATTCAAAAAGAGGCGGGAGTTTTGGTCATATATGTATGCCAGGTTGTGTAATAAGATGTTCTAATGTTATGTATGATAAAGATGGAAAGTTTTTAACAGCAGGATTTGAATATGAATCATCTGCCATGCTTGGTGCGAATTTAGGTATTGATGATTTGGATATAATAATGATGATGGAAAAAATGTGTGATGATTTTGGCTTAGATACTATGGAAATAGGTGCAACTCTTGGTATTGTCCATGATGCGGGACTAATAGAATTTGGTGATGGAAAGAGGGCGCTTGAGCTTATCAATGAAATAGGCCAGGGTACAATATTAGGCAAAGTACTTGGACAAGGGACAGCAGTTACTGCAAAAGTTTTTGGCATACATAGAGTCCCAGTTGTTAAGAATCAAGCAATTCCTGCTCATGACCCAAGAAGAGAAAAAGGAACAGGTATAGGTTATTGTATAAGCCCTCAAGGAGCTGATCATACTGGTATAGTTATATTTCAGGATGATGAGCCTAATAAACTTGCAGAGATGGCAGAAAAGAAACAAATAGTAGTGGCTGCATATGATTCTGTAGGATTTTGCCAATGGAGTGAGGCAGACCCAGATATAATGGCAAATTTTTTGAGGGCTTTTTATGGATGGGATTTGACAAGAAAAGATATTGAAGAAATGGGCAAGGAAATTATAAAAAAAGAAATTTCTTTTAATAGGGCTGCAGGTCTTGGCTTAGGCACGGATACATTGCCAGATTTTATGAGAGAAGAACCTTTACCACCTTATCAGGGAATATTTGATATATCTGAAGAACATAAGGAAAAGATTTTAGATGCATTTTAGCATAGCTGAATGGATTGTCAGGGTTCCGGTATTACTATTTTGTATTACTATTCATGAGTATGCTCATGGAAGGATAGCCTATATGTTAGGAGATCCTACTGCCAAAATGATGGGCAGGCTAACCTTGAATCCTGTAAATCATTTAGATCCTATTGGTGCTATAATGCTTTTTTTGTTCAATTTTGGATGGGCAAAACCTGTTCCTGTAGATCCCCGATATTTTAAAGACATAAGGCGCGATACTATGTTAATGGCAATGGCAGGACCAGGAGCAAATTTTGCCGCTGCTTTAGTAACAGGATTTTTAATAAGATATGTTTTTCTACCATGGAAACTTTATCAGCTTATTCTTATTTATATGTTGTTTATGAATATAGGCCTTGGGCTTTTTAATCTTATTCCCATCCCCCCTCTGGATGGATCTCATATATTAGAGAATTTGCTTCCCCCAGCTACATCTATAAAATACCAAAAAATGGGAAGATATGGAATTATAATTCTTTTTGTTATTGTACTTTTAGACAATTTTGCTCATACAGGAATCCTTACAGTAATATTGTTATATCCTATGTTTTTGATTGCTAAGCTTTTTGCAGGGCATAATTTGATATTACTAATGAATATGTTGAAGTAGTTTATGCTTGATCCTGAGAAAAATATACTTCCAGATAATGTGAAGCATATATATATGATGGGTATATGTGGAACAGGTATGTCTGCTCTTGCAGGTATTCTTAAAAGTCAGGGTTTTTATGTAACTGGATCTGACAATAATCCTTATCCTCCTATAAGCGATTTTTTGAATTCTTTAAATATCCCTATTTTTAATGGATATTCTCATCTTAATTTAAGAGATAGACCAGATCTCGTAATAATAGGTAATGTAATCAAAAAAAATAATCCAGAGGTATTAGAATTATTAAAACAGGACATTCCATATTTATCATTTCCTCAGGCAATAGAAAAATTGTTGCTTGCGAAAAGGAAAAGTATTGTTATTGCTGGTACTCATGGAAAAACTACTACTACCTGTTTAATAGCATGGATCTTGGAAAAGGCGGGTCTTAAACCAGGTTTTATTGCAGGAGGTATATCAAATAATTTTAAAGCTAATTTTGCTATCCCTGCAGGTTTATATTTTGTAATTGAAGGTGATGAGTATGACACAGCTTTTTTTGATAAAAGGCCAAAATTTCTTCATTATGATCCTTTTATAACCATCATAACTACTATAGAATTTGATCATGCAGATATATACAGAGATATAGGAGAAATAATTGTCAGTTTTAGAGGTCTGATCAGATTAATCCCTGAGGAAGGGCTTCTTGTTTATAACAGAGAAAATAGCATATTATGCGCTGAATCAACTAAATCAAAAGCGAGGTGTATATCATATGGTTTAAGTATAAACTCGTTCTTTTCTGTTACAGATATATGGTTTCACAAGGATAGAACATATTTTGAAATTTATAAAGAAGGTAAGCCTTACGCTGTATTTAATACTTTACTGTATGGAAACCATAATATTTCAAATATGTTGGCCGCAGTTTCTGTTGCAGATAGTATAGGTATTAACAAAGATGTTATATACGAGGCAATAAGAGAGTTTAAAGGAGTAAAAAGAAGGCTTGATCATATAGGAGAAAGAAATGGTATATTAATAATAGATGATTTTGCACATCATCCTACGGCTGTGAGAGAAACAATAGAGGCCGTCAAAAATAAATTTCCAAAAAGGAGACTTATAGCTGTATTTGAGCCTCGATCTAATTCCAGCAGAAGAAACATATTTCAAAAATTATATTCACTATCTTTTGATAGGGCAGATATTGTAATGATACCAGAATCCCAAATGATGAAATATATCCCTGAATCAGAAAGATTTTCCTCATTTATGCTTGTTGAAGATCTAAGATTGAGAGGTATAGATGCTTATTATTTTTCTAATAACAATATATTACTTGATACTCTTATACAATGTTTAAGACCTGGTGATGTGGTTCTTTTTATGTCAAGTGGTTCTTTTGATAATCTTCCATATAACTTGTTCAATTCTTTATGACAATTTACCTTGTGTTTTTTAACCATATAGAAATCAAGATTAGCATAAAAGAGGGAAGCCATATACATATCAATTCGCTTTTTAGTACAATTTTTCCCCATTCACTGAAAAAATCTCTTATTCTTAAAGGGCAAGCAATCATGGGTCTCCAGGGCAGAAGATATCTTTTCTGGGAAAATGGCGAAAAAAAGGCTACTCCCATTCCTCCTTCAGTCATGGCATCTAAGATACTGTGACTTAGTGTAAGTAAAAAAAATATTGTATAATGAAATAACCAAGTTTTTGTAAATAGTTCTATGTAATGGAATCCAATGTGCAATATTAGAAAACTAAGTATAAAAGCAAAAAATATAGAATGAAAAAATCCTCGATGTCCAAAAAAATTATTGTATGGAATCCCCAGTACAAAAGCAATTCCATCTATGTCTGGAAATACAGAGGCTATAACAGAAGAACAAATTATGGCTTCATTAGGATGTCTAACTGATAGAGCAACTCCTATTGCAATACCAGCTATTGCATGAGATATAAGTGATGGCAAATGATTCTCCTATATATCTATATAACCTTATTTAATCGATATTCAATAATATCTTTGGCCCCTGCTTTTATTAATTTAGGTATAAGATCCCTAACTTCTTGAGAACCAACTATAGCCTCTATAGAAAGCCAGTCTGAATTATAGAGACTTGCTACAGTGGGTGCTCTAAGGCTTGGTAGTATTTCTATAACAGCTTCTGCCTGATTTTTCGGTACATTCATTTTTATACCTACCATACTTTCAGCCCTTAAAGCACCTTTTAAAAGCAAAGCGATTTGTTCTATTTTATTTTTTTTCCAAGAATCATTATATGAATTTTTGTTGGCAATAAGCTGAGGATTTGATTTCATAAATTCATATATAATTTTTAGGCCATGTGCTTTAATTGTACTACCAGTTTCAGTAACTTCTACAATTGCATCTACAAGACCTGATGCAACTTTTGCTTCTGTAGCTCCCCATGAAAATTCTACATCAACATCTATGTTTCTTTCTTTGAAAAATTTTTTTGTAAATCTGACGAGTTCAGTCGCAATCTTTTTGCCTTTCAAATCTTTAAGATTTTTTATATTAGAGTCTGCTCTAACCGCTAAAACCCATCTGGCTGGCTTATTACTTGCTTTTGAGTATACTAATTCTTCAACTACTATTATGTCAGATTCATTTTCTTCTATCCAATCTTTTCCTGTAATACCTGCATCAAGGGTGCCATTTTCTACATATATGGACATTTCTTGTGCTCTACATATACTACATTCTATCTCTTCATCATTTATATCAGGAAAATAGCTCCTGCTGTTTACATTTATCTTCCACCCAGATTTTTCAAATAAATTAATAGTTGCATTTTGGAGACTTCCCTTTGGAATTCCAAGTTTTAACTTCTTCATTTTCCATATACCTCTTTTGGATCAAATATTTTTCTGCCTATAATTTGATAAGTACCGTTTTTTTCTACTTTTTTATGAAAACATGACTCATATCCTAAATGACAAGCAGCGCCTCCTATTTGTTCCACCTGAAATAAAACGGTATCATTATCACAATCTATAAATATAGCTTTTATTCTTTGTACATTTCCTGAGCTTTCTCCTTTGTGCCACAGTTCCTTTCGAGATCTGCTCCAATAATGAGCTTCACCGGTTTCAAGTGTTTTTTGCCATGCCTCTTCATTTATATATGCCAGCATCAGCACTTTTCCTGTTTTATAATCTTGCACAATTGCTGGCAAAAGCCCATTTCCTTTAGAAAAATCAAGTTTTATTTCCATAACATGCCTTCTCCCATGTATCCCAAAATTCAGGAAATGATTTTCTTACACATTCTGCTTCTTTTATCCTGATACCTTTTACCCTTAATCCCGCAATTGCAAAACTCATTGCAATGCGGTGATCATCATATGTTTCTATTTCTGCTCCATGCAAGTTTTTACCCCCATTTCCATCTATAATAAGCCCATCATCTAATTCCTCTATATTACCACCTATTTTACGAATTTCGTTTGTTATAGCTTTTAATCTATCACTTTCTTTATGCCTTAGATGAGGAACATTATGTATAATTGTTTTGCCATAAGCAAAAAGGGCAAGTACAGCAAGTGTTGGCACTTGATCGGGTATATCGTTCATATTAACCTTTATTCCTTTTAATTCCCTACCTGTTACTGTTAAACCCACAAAATCGCGTTTTACTTCACATCCCATTTTTTTCAGTACACTTAAAAATTCAATATCTGGTTGTTTAGATTCAGGAAAAATGTTAGCTACACTCATTTTTCCTCCTGTAGCAGCAGCTGCTGCCCAAAAGTAAGCAGCACTTGATGCATCTCCTTCTACTGTAAGGTCTTTTGCTCTATAAGGCTGAGGTGGTATCCTGAATAATCTTAAATCATCACTTGCTCCATAATTTATCTCAAATATTCTCATCATTTCTAAAGTTAATCTAATATATGGCTTAGAATAAGGAGGATCTTTTATTATCAACTCCATACCATGCCTTACACATGGACCTACAAGCAATAATGAAGATACGAATTGGCTACTCATAGCCTTTGGCAGTAAGAATAAGCCTCCATTTAATGGCCCTTTTATTATAACTGGTAAATGCCATTCCTTTTCTAAAAAATATACATCTACTCCATTTTCTACTAATGCCCTTAAAAGATCATCCATAGGTCGTTCTTTTAACCTGTCATTACCTGTAATCAGAACCTCTTTTTTGGCAAGTGCAGCAAAAGAACACATAAAACGTGCTGTCGTACCAGAATTTCCTATATATATTTCTGTCCTTTCTTGAGGAGGGTTAGGACGCCCATTCACTCCTTTTATATTCAATTCTTTGCCTTCTTCCCATATTTCGATTCCAAGTTTTTTTAAGCCTTCTATTGTATAAAAGGTATCTTCAGATTGAAGTACATCTCTTAAAGTACTGGTACCCATTCCAAGAGCAGATATAAACAAGACTCTATGAGTAATACTTTTAGAACCAGGCATGTATACCGCCCCATTTACATGGGAACAAGGCATAATTTCCTTAATCATATTTTTATCTCCCAATAATATTTAATACAGTCTTTTTCATTAAATCTATTGGTGCATCTTTTCCTGTCCATAGTTCAAACTGTTTTGCCCCTTGGTAAATGAACATTTCAATACCACTTATAGTGATGCAACCACATTTTTTTGCTGTTTTTAAAAAATTTGTCTCCACAGGATTATAGATAATATCCATAACAATCATACCTTTTTTAAAAATATTTTTTGAAACTGGGCTTTTGTCAGTATCAGGATACATGCCCACAGATGTTGTTTGTACAATAATATCATATCCATTTTCTGAAATATGAGAAAGAGGACAAAACTTTGAATCTACATTATCTGCAAGTTTTAATCCTTTTTCTATAGTTCTATTTGATATAGTTAATTTTGCTCCTTCTTTTTTTAAAGCAAATGCTATTGCCCTTGCCGCTCCCCCAGCTCCTATTATAAGCACATTTTTCCCTTTTATTGTATTCACCTTTTTTTTTAAAGCTGAAATAGCCCCATAAGCATCGGTATTATATCCTATCACAAAACCCTCTTTGTTAATCAGTGTGTTTGCCGCTCCTATTTCTTTTGCTAATGAATCTAATTCATCCACATAGTGGCAAATTTTCTCTTTATGGGGTATTGTTACGCTAAGCCCTCTTATTGATAAGGACTTCATTCCAGCTACAACTCCTTCTACATATTTACATGGAAAATAAAGATATACACCATTTATCCTTTTTTCTTTAAATGCCATATTATGCATTATAGGACTTAAACTATGAGTCAGAGGATATCCTATAATACCATAAACTTTTGTATCAGGACTAATGTTCATTAGATAAATCTTCCCATATCCTTTTTAAAGTATCTATACTTAGTTGACCTGGTGCTGCCTTTTCATGCTTTTTAAGTGCAGCATATGTCCATACAGCCCCTAATATAGGAGACATTATTCTGCTGGGTTTTCCATAATGTCCCATAGCAAAACATATAATAGCATGCCCTTTTTCACTGTATTTTTTTACTATATTAAAATACATAAAATTGTCTATCCATGATGAAGCATATCCTATAACTTTCCCTATATCTGCCCCTAATGAAAATATATTGTCAGCATATCTATGTAAAATTTTTTCTTCCACTGGTTCAAAAAAATGTTTAGAAATTATTATTTTGGTATTATGACGCTCTTTTAGAATATAGGATTTTAGGCTATTTTCTATGTCGAGCTCAATATCAATATATTCAACCCCTTTATCAATAGCACCTTTTAAAATATCAATTCTTTCTTCATCAGTTATATTCTTTTTTAAACCACCTTCTTCTGGCCTCCTATATGTAATTATAAGGGGAAGATTTGTATTTGTGATTATTTTATCTAAATCCCATGATTCCATTGCATCCAGTCTGATTTCCAAAAGGTCAGATAACTGACTAGCATATCTTATCTTACGTATAGCCTCATCAGTATTCTTGGCTAATATAGATGTACAGACTTTCCACAAGATCATGGCAGGAGATAATAAACAAAAGATTATTTAGTGTCAATAATGATCCCTGATTCTGCAATTGAAAGGGGAAATACTGGAACTCTAATACCTGGTTTTCTCCATTGAAATATACATCCAATAGCAGCTACATTTGGGTCATATCCAAATATAAGTTGATGCTCTTTTGAGAATCTTATTCTTCCTACAACTCCTGACATATCTATATTTTCAAGCGCATGCACTACTTTGTCTGATTCAGTGGTTCCCGCTTTTTCCATAGCTTTTGCTAATACATATACAGCATCATAAGAACATCCTGCTCCATGACAACTGAGCTTTTTTGTAGACTCTTTACCCCAATATTGAGCATATAATTTATTAAATCTTATAGATGCGGGAATCTTTTTTATAGGTATAGATCCGGGTTCTAATACAAAGCCCAGCATTCCGTTTACAGCGCCCTTTGTGACATCCCATGCATATTCAGGAGTGGCAGGGCTTATTATTCCACATAAAATAGAGTTAACTTTCATATAATATTTTTGTTTTATAAGAATGCTTGATTCAGGCATATCAAAAAATGCTAACATTACCTTTGATTTTTTATATTTTATTTTAAAAAGTGAGGAAGAAAAGTCTGTACTTCCCATAGGATATATATCAAATCCATCGACTTTCCATCCATTCTTGTTTAACCAAGACTTTAATGCTCTTCCTGTTTCTCTTGTCCATAAGACATCTTGAACAAGAATATAAGCATTTTTGCGAATATGCTTTTTATTACACAAAAATTTAAGAAGTCTCTCAAAGTAAGACACTACATATTTAGCGTCTATACTTAGCCTAAACATATATTTGTATTTTGGATAATTGCTTTGTATTTTTCGTTCAAAATCAGGTGTAAGGGCAATAGTACATATATAAGGGATCTTATATTTTGCTATGAGATCCATTGAGGCAAGAAGTACTTCAGATCTGCTTGCTCCCACAACAATTGCATCTGGCTTTCTTTTAAGTATCAATCTTTCTACTGCCATAAGGGCATCATATACTGGCACTCCTGCTTCTGCACCTCTTGTATCTATAGAACAGGCTTTTATTAAATGGTATCCATCTTTAAGCCTTACTCCACCTTTTTTATTTATTTCATGTACAGCAAGTTGAACAGCTCTCCATGCATCTCTTCCCTCAATACTACCCAGTCCTGTGGGAACCCCAATTATAATATTGCCATTGCTATCCATTGCATAGGCATATATACCTATAAAAAACAACATTAGATATATAACAGCTATTAGAAAGCTTTTATTATTCATCTTTTTTCCCTATGCTAAATGCATCAGCGATATATTCTCCAAGAATACAATATTTTCTTACAGAAGTAGCATATATAAGAGGATCTATTTTTTTTGGATCAGGTTTGTTATTTGTTAAACAATCTTCATCTATATAAGTTTCTGCAATTTCTCCAATAACAAGTATATGGCTTCCTATTTCTATATTCTTAATTAGAGAGCATTCTATATTGATATGACATTCTTTTATCATTGGAGCTGTATTTAATTTCCCATAAAATAGAGTAAACATCTTTGATTTATCATGTTTTGAACCTGTATGAGTACCACAAAAGTCTACTTCTTTTACAATTTTTCTGTTGGGAATATTTACTGAAAAAGTTTTGTTTTCCTCTATTCCTTTTAAGGTATGTCTATCTTTGTGTATTGCTACTGAAATAGCAGGAGGGCTTTGTGCTACAATACTGCACCATGCAGCTGTCATAAAGTTTACTTTTTTTTTAAACATGCTTCCTATTAAAACAGCAGGCATAGGATATAAAACCGTTTTTGCTCCTATTTTTATTTTTTTCATTTTGAACCTCCATATCTATTGTATAATAAGTATATTAACGAATTTAACATCAAAAGCAAATAAAAATTTGCTTTTTTATAACAAAAGAGGTAAAAATTCCCAAAATATCTTTTGGAGGAGTAAGTAAATGTTTAGACCGGGACATGAACTTTTTGAGCTTTTGATATCTACCTCCCCAATAGGTGTATATATAATTCAAAATAGCAGATTTAAGCTAATAAATCCTGAAATTACAAAAATAACAGGATATAGTCAAAAAGAACTTTTGAATATTAACCCTATAAAACTGGTATTCCCAGATGATAGAGAGCTTGTACGAACGAAGGCAAAAAAGATGCTAAAAAAGGAAAAAACGTCCCCTTATGAGTTTAGGATAATAGCAAAAGATGGAAGTATTAAATGGATATTAGAACGAGTAACTCCTATACAATTTAGAGGAAAGCCAGCTACTCTTGGTAATTTTATGGATATTACAAAGCAGAAAAGAATAGAGCAAGAGTTAAATGAGGCAAGGAATTTATTAGGGCATATACTTTCCACATCTCCTGTAGGAATTGTTTTAGCAGAAAACAGAATAATAAAATGGTCAAATGAAGAGATGGTAAAATTATTTGGGTATAAAAATATACAAGAATTTGTAGGGCTTCCTGCAAGTGAGGTTTATGCTTCAAAAGAAGAATATGAAAGAGTGGGAAACATTATATATGAAATGCTTAAAAAAGGTGAACCCGCAGAGATAGAAGCCCGATTTAAAAGAAAGGATGGATCTGTATTTTGGGGCCATATAAGAATGAGCACCTTTGATCCCGGTTCGCCCACAAAAAGGGTTGTAGCAGCATTATTTGATATAACATGGAGAAAAAAAGCAGAAAAGGAGCTTATTGAAGAAAAGGAAAGGCTTAATATAACATTAAGATCCATAGGTGATGGGGTTATATGTGCTGATAATAATGGCCATATTGTTTTAATGAATAAAGTTGCTGAAGACTTGACAGGATGGAAAGAAGAGGAAGTAATTGGAAGACCTGTAACAGAGGTGTTTCGTATAATAAATGAAATAACCAGAGAGCCTTGTGATGATCCTGTAACAAAGGTTTTAGAAACAGGAGGTGTTGTAGGACTGGCAAATCATACTGTATTAATATCAAAAGATGGAAAAGAAAGGTATCTTGCTGATAGTGGTGCTCCAGTTAGAGATAATGAAGGCAATATTATAGGTGTGATTCTGGTTTTTAGGGATATTACAGAAAAAAGGACATTGGAAAGTGAGATGCAAAAGCTAGAGAAGTTGGAGGCAATTGGTACATTGGCAGGAGGTATTGCTCATGAATTCAACAATATGCTTATGGCAATTCTGGGAAATATAAGTTTGGCTAAAATGAATGCTAAGCCGTCTGATAACTTATATAGAAGACTGGAGGATGCAGAAAGAGTATTACTTCAAGCAAAAAGTCTTACACAACAACTACTGACGTTTTCTAAGGGTGGTGCTCCAATTAGAAGATTAACATCATTAAATGCTTTATTAAAGGATTCAGCAGAATTCAGTTTGAGTGGATCTAATGTTAAATGCGAATTTGATATTGCAAATGATTTATGGCCTGCAGAAATAGATGAAGGTCAGATATCGCAGGTTATAAGTAATATTGTAATAAATGCTCAACAGGCAATGCCAAATGGAGGGATTGTAAAAATAAAGGCAGAAAATGTTATTATATCAGAGGATACCTTTTTGCCAATTAAAAAAGGAAATTATGTAAAGATTAGTATCCAAGATTATGGAATAGGAATTCCTAAAGAGCATCTTAATAAGATATTTGATCCATATTTTACTACAAAACAAAAAGGAAGTGGACTGGGTCTTGCTGTAGCTTATTCAATAATAAAGAATCATAATGGATATATTGCTGTAGAATCTGAATTAGGAAAAGGCACAAGGTTTGATATTTATATTCCAGCTCATATTGAAAAAGTTCTTAAAGAAGAATTGCCTGTTTCTCATGAAAAAGGTAGAGTGCTTGTTATGGATGATGAGGAACTTGTTTTAGAGGTGGTAAAAGAGATGCTTTGTATGATAGGATATGATGTGGTAGTAGCTCGAGATGGAAAAGAAGCGCTAAAATTGTATAAAGATGCGAAAAAGAAGAAAAAGCCATTTGATGTGGTAATTCTTGATCTTACAGTCCCTGCTGGTATGGGAGGTAAAGAAACATTAGAAAAACTGGTTGAATTTGATCCATGTGTGAAAGCAGTTGTATCAAGTGGTTATTCTAATGACCCAATAATGAGTGAATATGAAAAATATGGATTTAAGGCGGTTATAGCAAAACCATATACTGTTAAAGAATTATCTGATACATTAAATAGGGTGATGAACTTATGACAAAGAGAATAAAAACCAAAATTATTGCTACTATAGGCCCTTCTTCAATACATAAATCTGTTTTGAGAAGGATGATTTTAGCTGGAATGGATATGGCAAGAATAAACATGTCCCATGGGACTTATGAACAGCATTTAGATATAATATATAAGATAAAAGAGTTGTCAAAGGAAATGGCTCGTCCTATAGGCATTATATTGGATCTTCAAGGTCCAAAAATAAGGACAGGTAAGCTAAGAAATGGAAATCATGTATGTCTTAAAAAGAATTCCATAGTAAAGATCACAGTGAAGGATGTATTAGGAGATGAAAATATAATAAGTACTACATATAAGGGCATTATAGATGATGTTAAAATTGGAGATAAAATTTTGCTGGACAATGGCCTTATAGAACTCAGGGTTATAGATAAAGCATTAGATTATATAACATGTAAGGTGATTAATGAGGGCATATTGGGAGAAAATAAAGGTATAAACCTTCCAGGAGTAAAAGTATCTGCCCCTTCTATTACAGAAAAGGATAAAGCAGATATAGAGTTTGGTGTAAAAAACGATATAGATTACTTTGCTTTATCTTTTGTGAGATCAGCAGATAATGTGAAAGAAGTTAAACATATTATACAAAGTTATGGAAGAGATATACCAGTTATAGCAAAGATAGAAAAACCAGAAGCAGTAAAAGAGATAGATGAGATATTAAAAGTGGCAGATGGTATAATGGTAGCCAGAGGTGATTTAGGGGTAGAGATAAGACCTGAACAAGTGCCTGGCGTTCAGAAGACCATAATATATAAGTCAATATCTGCTAATAGACCTGTTATAACTGCTACTCAAATGTTAGAGAGTATGACAGAACATCCTATTCCTACAAGGGCAGAGGCTTCAGATGTTGCAAATGCCATATATGATGGAAGTGATGCCGTAATGCTTTCTGAAGAAACAGCTACTGGTAGATATCCTGTTAAAGCTGTT
Source organism: uncultured Desulfobacterales bacterium (assembly GCA_964567535.1). Taxonomy (GTDB): domain Bacteria; phylum Desulfobacterota; class DSM-4660; order Desulfatiglandales; family JALVZP01; genus CAZMNC01. The sequence continues at coordinate 15,875 of CAZMNC010000111.1, forward strand.
CAAATGATGGCAAAAATAGCTTCTAAAACAGAAAAATCAGCTTTTATGAGATATAACCTTGTTCATGAATACGAACCAGAAGATATAGTATATGCTGTTGCAAGATCAGCAGTAAATATACTTAGGGATATAGACGCAAAAGCTATTCTTGTATTTTCTGTTTCTGGTCGCACCGCAAAACTTATTTCAAGATATCGGCCTTTTAAACCGGTGTTTTCATTTTCTCCTGAAATTAAAGTTTATAACAAACTTTCTTTAGTATGGGGAATAAATCCTATTATTATTCCTCCAATAATGGATGCCAAGGCCTTGTTTGATGAAGGGGAGAGTCTTGTTATAGAAAAAGGGCTTTTAAAAAAAGGAGATTTGGTTATTGTTGTAACAGGTCTTGCTTTAAAGGCAGGTTCTACTAATCTTATAAAGATACATAGATTGGGATATCAAGATTAAAATGAAAGGAAATCTTTATATAACTGGAACAGAAGCAAGATGTGGCAAGTCTGCTATATGTCTTGGAATAATGGAATTTTTGCTAAGAAATATAGAGGCAGATAGAATTGCTTTTTTTAGACCTCTTGTAAGGGTTGATTCTAATAATAAACAGGATCATGATATTGAACTTATAATAAAATATTTTGGCCTAAATATCTCTTATGAAGAATGTTATGCTTATAGTGTTCATGATGCAGATAGAATGATAGCCAATAGAATGCATGATGAACTTATGGATGGAATATTGGAAAAGTATAAAAGTCTTGAACAAAGATATGATTTTATATTATGCGAAGGAACAGATTTTGAGACATCAACCTCTACCTTTGAATTTGATATAAATGCTGAGATAGCAAATAATCTGGGTTGTCCTGTTCTTCTTGTATCCAGTGCAAAAGGAAAGAATGTTGATCAAATACTTAGAGTAATAGATCAAGCTACAGAGTCTATATTGAATAAAGGATGTCATCTTATTACTACCATAGTAAATCGTGTTTCTTGTGATAAAAAAGAAAAGATATTAGAAAAGATAGTAAAAAAGGTTACTAATCGTCAGCTTGTTTTTGCCATTCCAAATGTGCCATTTTTGGCAAGTCCCCGAATAAAAGATATCATTTATCATATGAATGCTAAACTCCTTTATGGTGAGAATCTTTTAAAAAGACATATACAAAATTTTGTAGTAGCAGCTATGCTTCTTCCTAATTTTTTAGAAAGACTTGAAGATGATTGCCTTGTAATAACTCCTGGTGATCGATCAGATGTTATTGTGGCATGTCTTTCTGTGATATCTTCTCTTTCTATGCCTAATATATCAGGCATAATGCTTACAGGAGGTCTTATTCCGGAACCGTCTATACAAAGGCTTATCGAAGGATATTCTGAGACTATTCCTATAATATCTGTTAAAGAAAACACTTTTCCAGCTGCTGTAAAAGTAAGCAATATTCACCCAGTGATTTCTCCTGATGATAAAGAAAAAATAGAGCTTGCTCTTGAAGTATTTGAAGAAAATGTAGGTGAAAAGTCTTTATTGGATATCATTATAAAGAAAAGACCAGAGATTATTACTCCTAAGATGTTTGAATATAAACTTATAGAATGGGCAAAAAGAAAATTAATGAAAATTGTATTGCCAGAAGGAGAGGATGAAAGGATACTCAAAGCAAGTGAGTCAATAATAAGAAAAGACGCGGCTACACTTATCCTTTTGGGTAACCCTGATAAGATAAGAAAAAAAGCTGGTTTATTGGGAATTAATTTAGATAAAGTAGAGATTATTGAACCTCATGCCTTTCCAAAGTTTAAAGATTATGTAAATGAATATTATCAATTGAGAAGGAATAAAAAGATTACTATAGACATGGCTTATGACATTATGAGTGATATTAATTTTTTTGGAACTATGATGGTTCGTATGGGAGATGCCGATGGTATGGTGTCAGGTGCAATGCATACCACAGCAGATACTATAAGACCCGCGTTTCAGATAATAAAAACAAAACCTGGTTTTTCTATAGTATCCAGCATATTTTTTATGTGTCTTAAAGACAGAGTTCTTGTATATGGTGACTGTGCAGTAAATCCAGATCCTAATGCTTGTGAACTTGCTGAAATTGCGATTAGTTCTGCTGAAACTGCTATGCAATTTGGTATAGAACCTAAGGTAGCAATGCTTTCTTATTCTACTGGTGAGTCAGGTAAAGGAAAAGATGTAGATAAGGTAAAAGAGGCCACAATGCTGGCGAAAAAAATGGCAAAAGACAGAGGACTTGATATAAAGATAGATGGACCAATGCAATATGATGCAGCAATAGATCCTGATGTTGCAAAAATAAAGATGCCAGCAAGTGAAGTGGCAGGGAAAGCAACAGTTTTTATATTTCCTGATTTGGATACTGGTAATAACACCTATAAAGCTGTTCAACGATCTGCAGGTGCAATAGCAATTGGACCAATACTTCAAGGTTTGAAAAAGCCTGTTAATGATTTAAGTAGAGGGTGTACAATAAAAGATATCATTAATACTATTGCTATAACAGCTATTCAAGCTCAAAAAATAAAGTGAAAATATTAGTTATAAATACTGGAAGTTCCTCTATAAAATACCAATTATTTGATATGAGGAATGAGAGCGTTATCTCTTCTGGTATTGCTGAAAAAATAGGGGAAGATTTAGGAATTTTGACTCACAAAAGAAATGATAAAAAAACAATTATAAAACAAAAATTTATTGATCATAAAAGTGCTTTCCATATTATTGAAAAACTTTTAATTGACAAAGATATATCTGCTGTTGGGCATAGGGTAGTCCATGGAGGAGAGAAATTTAGTGGTTCAGTTATAATAGATAGAGAGGTTATAGATGCAATAAAAGAAAATATTCCTCTTGCACCACTTCATAATCCATCTAATTTAGAAGGCATATATGTGGCAATGGAGCTTTTCCCAAATATTCCCCATGTAGCAGTTTTTGATACAGCATTTCATCAAACAATACCAAAAAAGGCATATCTTTATGCCTTGCCATACAGCTTTTATGATAAATATAAAATAAGAAAATATGGCTTTCATGGAACTTCTCATTCATATATATTGGAAAAGGTTTCAGAATATATGAGAATTCCTTCGAGGAAATTAAATCTTATCACAATACACTTAGGAAATGGAGCAAGCATAACTGCCATAAAACATGGATGTTCCATTGATACAAGCATGGGTATGACTCCTCTTGAAGGTCTTATAATGGGAACTCGGTGTGGTGATATAGATCCAGCTATACCTTTTTTCCTTATGGATCATATTAATATGTCTTCTGATGAGATATATAAACTTTTAAATCAGCAAAGTGGGCTTAAAGGCATATGTGGAAAGAATGATATGAGAGAGATTTTAAATGAAGCAATAAAAGGAGATTCATTTGCACAACTGGCTATACAAATGTATTGTTATAGAATAAAAAAATATATAGGTGCGTATATAGCTATTTTAGAAAGGGTTGATGCTATTGTATTTACCGCTGGAATCGGAGAAAATTCTCCATATATAAGATGTCTGTGCTGTTCGGGTTTGGAATCTTTAGGTGTAAAATTAGATCATGAAATGAATCAGAGAAATAGGATAGAGATAAGCATGCAAGATTCTCATATAAAAGTATTAGTTGTACCCACTGATGAGGAATTAAAAATAGCACGTGAAACAATGAGGTTAATTTCTAAGCTAAGCCATAAATAAAGAAAAGGTGCTTGATTATGAATAATAAATGATATAGTTCTTATACATAGTAAATGGAGGTTTTTTATGCAAAAAAGAAGTGATTTAATGTTAAAAGGTCCTGAGAGAGCTCCTCACAGGTCATTATGGAGAGCTGACGGATTTGATAATTGGGAATTTGAAAGACCAATTATAGGTATTGCAAATTCATTCAATGAGATTATACCAGGTCATATTATGTTAGATAAATTAGTTAATGCTGTTAAAGCGGGTATATATGCTGCTGGTGGCACTCCAGTGGAATTCAATACAATAGGTGTATGTGATGGGATTGCCATGAATCATGATGGCATGAAATATTCTCTTCCAAGTAGAGAACTTATTGCTGACTCTATAGAGATTATGGCTATGGCTCATCCTTTTGACGGACTCGTTTTACTTTCTTCTTGTGACAAAATTATCCCAGGCATGCTAATAGCTGCTGCAAGATTAAATATCCCTTCTATATTTTTATCTGGAGGGCCAATGCTTCCAGGCAAAATGGAAGGCAAAGATATCGGTTTGGATAAAGTATTTGAGGCAGTGGGAGGCCTCAACATAGGAAAAATAAATAAAGATAAACTTTATGAAATAGAGTGCCTTGCATGTCCTGGAGCTGGTTCATGTTCAGGTCTATTTACTGCTAATACCATGAGCAATCTGGCCGAGGCTTTAGGAATGGCTTTGCTTTATAATGGCAGTATACCTGCCGTGTTTTCAGAAAGGGTAATGTTAGCAAAAAAGACAGGGCTAAAAATAGTAGAACTTGTAAAAAAAGGAATCAGACCAAGAGATATAATGACTAAAGAAGCTTTTTTTAATGCTATAGCATTAGATATGGCATTAGGAGGATCTACAAATACAGCTTTACATATACCTGCTATTGCTTATTATACTGAAATAGATATTACTTTAAAAGATTTTGATAAATTTACAGATTCCATACCTCATCTTACTTCATTAGTTCCATCTGGGCCTTATCATATTGTTGATTTTTACTATGCAGGTGGAAGTCCTGCAGTATTAGCAGAGTTAAAAAAAGGAGGGCTTATTAATGAACAACAAATTACCGTATATGGAAAATCTTTGGGAGAAGTTTTGGATAACATAAATGCAGGGATAAAAAATAATGAAATCATTCATTATATTGATGACCCTGTTCATGAAAAAGGAGGATTGGCTATACTTACTGGAAATATTGCCCCAGATGGATCAATTGTAAAACAAGCAGCTGTATCTGCTGATATGATGAAAAGATCGGGTCCAGCAAAAATTTTTCATTCTGAAGAAGAGACTATAAATGCTATGAAAAAAGGTTTTATAAAAAAAGGAGATATAGTCATAATTAGATACGAGGGGCCAAAAGGTGGTCCTGGCATGAGAGAAATGCTTTCTCCTACATCAGTTCTTGCTGGTATGGGACTTGATAAAGAAGTAGCTCTTATAACAGATGGGAGATTTTCTGGTGCAACTCGTGGTGCATGTATAGGTCATGTATCTCCAGAAGCTGCAGCAAAAGGGCCTATTGCTGCTATTAAAGATGGTGATATTATTGATATAGATATTCCAAATAGAAAAATCAATGTTAAGATTTCAGATGAAGAGATACAAAAAAGGCTAAGATCCCTTCCTGATTTTGAGCCAAAAATAAGACAAGGCTATTTAGCAAGATATTCTAAACTTGTGTCTAGTGCTGATAAAGGTGCAGTATTACCAAGATAATAATAATCAAAAAGGAGTTTTTTATGAAGTTTTTATTTACACCTTTTAAAGTGAAGGGTCTTTCTTTTAGAAATAGGCTGGTTATGCCTGCTTTAGCCTCATTTTTGGTTGATGATGATGGCAATATAACTGATGCTATTATTGAGCATTATAAAAGGAGAGCAGCAAGTGGGGTATCAATGGTAATTGTAGAGGCATGTGCTGTTTCTCCTGAAGGTATAGTTTCAAGACATCAGGGAAGAATATTTGATGATCGTTTTATAGAAGGATTTTCAAGGCTTGCAGATGCTATAAAAAAAGAAGGAGCAATTGCTGGAATTCAGATTCATCATAGTGGAAGGCAGACTTCTCCACGAGTTATTAAACAAAGTCCTTTTGCTCCTTCTCCTTTGCCGTGTCCTACTATAAAAGGAGAAGTAAGGCCTCTTACAAAATCAGAGATTAAAGCTATAGAAAAAAAATTTGCTGATGCTGCTGAAAGAGCAGTAAAAGCAGGTTTTGATCTTATAGAGATACATGGTGCTCATGGATATCTTATAAACCAATTTTTATCTAAATTTTCTAATATTCGAGATGATGAGTATGGTGGAGATATTAAAGGAAGAAGTCGTTTTGCAAAAGAAGTGGTTGAGAATATAAGAGATAGAATTGGTTGGGATTTTCCATTATCTTTTAAAATAAGTGCTCAAGAGTTTGTTCCTAATGGACTCACAACAGATGAGAGCATAGAGATTATAAAGATATTAATTAAAGCAGGTATAGATATAGTACAGGTATCTGCTGGTTGCGATGCTACTCCTGAATGGATATGCCAGCCCATGTATATGAAAAAAGCATGTCTTGTAGATTCTGCTGCAAAAATAAAAAAAGCAGTAGATATTCCTGTTATGAGTGTGGGAAGAATAAATGATCCTTTTTTAGCTGAGGATATTATTTCAAAAGGTTGGGCAGATCTGATCTGTATGGGAAGGGCTATTCTTGCTGATCCTGAATTACCAAAAAAGGCATATGAGGAGAGATTTGATGAAATAAATATGTGTATAGCCTGTAATACTTGTATGGAATCTATATTTAGACGAGGAAGAGTAGAGTGCCTTGTAAACCCATTTTTGGGTAGGGAAAAGGAACTTGTTTTTCATCCCGCCAGTAAGGTAAAGAATGTGATGGTAGTGGGAGGTGGCCCTGCAGGTATGAATATAGCTTGGATTGCTGCCAAAAGAGGACATAAGGTAAAACTATTTGAAAAGGCTTCATTTTTGGGGGGGCAATTGTTATTGGCCAGTGTTACTACATATAAGAAAGAGATAAAAAACCTTATAAAATTTCAGGAGAATCAAATAAAAAAATATGGTGTAAATTGCATATTGAATAAAGAAGTTACTCCAGATGTTATAAAAGAAGAAAATCCTGATATTATTATTCTTGCTACTGGCTCTTATCCTATTATTCCAGATATTCCTGGTATAGATAAGAATATAGTGATTTCTGTGTTTGATATTCTTGTTGAAAAAGAGCCTATTCCAAAAGTAAGTGTTGTGGTTGGGGGTGGGCCTACAGGATGTGAGATAGCGCTTCATCTTGCCGAATCGGGTTCTGAAGTTACAATTGTAGAAATGTTGCCTCGGGTAGGAAATGGTCTTGAGAGTATTACAAGAAAGGTTCTTTTAAATAAGCTTATAGAAAATAATGTTAAATTTATGACAAAATCTGTTTTAAAAAGGGTTGAAGATAATGGTGTAGTGATATCTAATATTGATGGTGAGGTATTTATTCCTGCTGAACGAGTAATTATCAGTATAGGAAATAAACCTGATACAAGGCTTTATGAACAAATAAAGGATATGGGATATGAAATTCACCAAATAGGTGACTGTTTTGAACCCAGAAGCGCAAAAAATGCCATTTATGAAGGTACAGTATTAGGACTTTCTTTATAAATTTACCATTTTATAAGAGCACTACCCCAAGTAAGTCCTCCACCAAAGACAGGTATACATATAAGTTGGTCTTTTTTTATACTTCCATCTTTTACTGCCTCATCTAAGGCGATAGCACATGAAGCAGAAGATATATTGCCATATTTATGGATGGTAAGATAGAAACGTTCCATTGGTATATCAAGGCTTTTGGATATAGTTTGAAACATCCTAAGATTAGCTTGATGTGGAATAAACCAATCTATATCATGAATATTGATATTATTAAAATTTGCTGCTTCCTTTATAGAATCAATAAATCTCCTAACAGCTACTCTAAAACTTACATTTGCTTCTATCATTCTTAAAGTATGTAATTTTTTGTCAACACTTTCATGGGATATAGGGGTTGTCTTAGATCCTCCACCTGGTAATAAAAGGTCTTGCCCATTTTTTCCATCACTGTGTATATGGGTAGAAAGAACTCTTGCTCCTTCATTCCCCATAGTAAGAACTGCTGCACCAGCACCATCCCCCCAAAGAATGCATGATGTCCTATCTGTCCAATCCAGTGTTCTACTCATAACTTCAGATGCAGCTACAAGTATATATCTATAAGATGCTGTTTTAAGATATTTTTCGGCCACATTTAAGGCAAAGATAAATCCAGAACATGCTGCTGTTATATCAAAAGATACCGCATTATCTGCACCTAATTTTGCTTCAAGCCAATTTGCTCCTGACGGACAACATGTATCAGGAGTAATTGTGGCTAATATAATAAGATCAATATCTTTTGGTTTTACTCCTGCTATATTAAGGGCCTTTTTGCTAGCTTCATATGCCAGATCTGAGGCGCATACATTAGGATCAGCTATTCTTCGTTCTTTTATCCCAGTTCTTTGCACAATCCATTCATCAGAAGTATCTAAGCCCATCTTTTGAATATCAAAATTTGTAAGTACTTTTGGAGGAACATACGAACCTGTCCCTATTATCCTTACAGAAGACATAATTTTTCTCCTTTTATAGAGGACTCTATAATACCACCACCTAATACCATATTTTCTTTATAAAATACAGCACATTGACCAGGGGTAATAGCCATTTGAGGAGTATCAAATATTACTTTTATTTTGTTACCTATTGGATAAAGTATAGCATCTGATTCTTTATGTTGTTGTCTTATTTTGACTTTTGCCTTCATGGGTTTTTCTATTTTATCTATTCCAACAAAATTTATCTCTTTTGCTATTAGACCATTAGATAGTAAATCTTCTTTATGCCCTACAATTATTTTGTTTTCTTCTGCATTTATCCCTATAACATAGTAAGGTCTTGAAGAAAAGAGTCCAAGTCCTTTTCGTTGTCCAATGGTGTAGTATATTATTCCTTTATGGGTGCCAAGGCGATCACCATTTTTATTGACAATGGGTCCTTGCTGTATATTAGAATCTTTAAAAAGGAGCGAATATGAACTTCCTGATATAAAATCTTGACTTTCTTTTATATGCTCTATTCCTATATCCAAGGAAGCAACTATTTTTTTTAATTCCTTTTTTTTATGTTCCCCAGCAGGAAAAATAGTATGAGATAGCTGATTCTGATTTAAGGCGTAAAGAAAATAGCTTTGATCCTTTGATATATCATATGCCTTTTTTAATACATATCTATTTCCTATTTTTTCTATTTTTGCATGATGACCTGTGGCAAATAAATCAAATCCTATGTTAAGATTTTTGGCTTTATTTACTAATAAATTAAATTTTATTTTGGCATTACAATGAATACATGGATTTGGAGTCCTTCCCTTTAGATATTCTTTTTTAAAATAACTAAGCACATATTCTTTAAAATCCTTTTTTAAATCAATAATATATAAAGGTATGTCTAATATTTTACATATTTTTTTAACTAAGATTATTTTTTTTTCTTCCGATGGGCCAAAGCAAGCTTTTACATGCTTAGGTAAATTTAATGATGCATCATGTATACGCATAAAAAGAGCTATTATTTGATAACCTCTTTCTATAAGAAGGATTGCAGATGCAGTAGAGTCTATGCCACCACTGAGTGCAATAGCAACCTTTTTTTTATATCCTGCCTTCTTGCACAAGCCTTGCAAAGTATTCAAATGATCTGTCATATGTAGCCTCTGCATCTTTTGGGAAACAGCATCCTGGCAATTGTCTTTGTTTTAAATGATATCTTATACATTCACAGCACATACCCTTTTTATTGCACGGTTCATATGTGCATATACAGTGTTTAAGATTTTTGTTCTTTTGGCATTCCATATTTATTTCCTCCCTTCCATACTTGTTCTTTTGCAAAATCTCTAAGAGAAATTTTTCCAGATGTCTCAAATAGTCTTATCCATTCATTAACCTTGTCTTTTCCATATTCTTCTTCAAAAGCCTTTAAAATCTCATTTAAGGGAACATCCTCATAACTGCCTCTAAATCTAAGATATTCCATGAACTGCTTGTTTTCTAAATTAAATGCTTGGAATATGGCATCTTCTTTGCCATTAAATTCTAATGGTGGAACATTATGTATTTTACATAATTCTGCATTAAATGCAGGAGTAGCTTTAACCCACTTTCCATTCAAGAAAAATTCTGTCACGCCATGAAATACAAATATATCTGAACCAAAAAATTCTCTTAATTGTTTTGTAGTTAAATGATTTTTTACATCAAAAAAGGCTAATCTTGAAGGGATACCTAATGCCCTGCCCAATGCACAAAGTAAGCTTGCTTTTGGGATACAAAAGCCTCTTTTTTTCTTTAAAATTTCACTTGCCTTATAATGTTCTGGCTTATAAAAAGGGGTGTAAGGATCATACCATATCTGATCCCTAACCACATAAAATATTTTTATTGCCTTTTTTATAGGGTCATTGATATTCTCAACTACCTGTCTCGCAAATTCTATGACTTTTCTGTTATCACTATCTATAATAAAAGTAGGTTTTAAGTATCTGAGCTGATTCATATTTGTTCTGCCAATTTTTGTGGAGGGTAATTTATCACAAATAATAAATATCAATCAAGTTCTATAACAAGCCTATTGTTAGGAGATTTTTTTATGATATCTATAATGCCTTCAAGTATGTTAGATATTTTTAAAACTTCCTTTTCATCTCCAACAGTAACTTTATTGTTTTGACCTACAAGTATATTGATAGCCCTCTCTATAGTTAATGAATGAGGGTCTATATATGGATGAAATGCAAGTCCATTATTCTCATCTTTTTTTACAATACACAATATTTTTGTTTTTACCAGTTCTTCTAATATCTTGGATGCTATAGCTTTAGGCAATTTAAGAGTTTGACATATATCAGTTTCTGTTAAAGGCTCATCTCCATTACAAAAATTTTTTGCGATTTCCTTTATTATAATCATAGCTATTATTGCCCAATTATATGGAGTCAGTTTTCTTATATCTGGTTCAAATTCAAATAATTCTACATTTTGATATGCATAAGAAAATTCAGCTCCTATAAGGACTATAATCCAACTTATCTGAAGCCATATTAAAAATAAAGGAAGTGCCGCAAAGCTTCCATATATAGCATTATATTTGGCTACACCAATTTGGAAGGTTATATATGACCATTGGGCTAATTGATATATACTACCGGCTATTATTCCTGCAAATAATCCTGAGGATAGTTTTACCTTTGTATTAGGAATAAACATATATAAAAATGTAAATAATCCCCACAGCACAAATAATGGAAAGAATTTTAAAGTAAAAAATATCATGGGGCTAAAATAACCTATTAATGCCATTTTTTTTAATATGTGGGGAAGTTGAGTTTTTATGAAGACAGTGATACTGCTTGATACTATCAGTAATACAGGACATATAAGCATAGCAGAAAGATAATCGCTAAATTTTCTTCCAAAAGATCTTTGTTTTTTTATCCCCCATATATCATTAAACGCTAATTCTATATTTCCTATGACCCTAATTATAGTCCAGAATAAAGCTATTAATCCTAATCCAGCAATCATGCTTCCTTTTGTACTTAAAATAAGGTTATTTGCAGAAGTTATAATTCTATTTATTACCTCTGGGGATAATTCTTTAAAGAATTGGTTTTTTATTTGCCGCTCTAAAATCTTTTCAAAGCCAAAACCTTTGGCTATTCCAAAGGCCATAGCAAATACAGGAACTATAGATAGTAGAGAATAAAATGTTAAAGCAGAAGCTCTAAGATATACTCTGTTTTCCCAAAATTTTTTTATAGTTATTATAAAAATCCTGATGTGTTTTATAAATACGGCTCTTACTCCTTTGAGTTCATGATTACTTATTCTCCAAATCTCTGTATCTATGAAATGTTTTATGTTATCTAATAAGTTTCTCATAATCTCTTATCTGCCAAATATTCCTCTAAGTAATTCTTTTCCTACATCTTCAAGACTTTTCTTTTCGTTTGTCTTTTCTTTCTTTTTTTTAAAAAGCTTTTTAAATATAAACTCTTTTGCTATTCCTTTTAGGTCAGGTGCAAAATGAGGTGAAGAGAATCTACCTGATACTATTACTGGTACAGCAATTGTTTTTGCTGACTTTTCTATATATTCTGGAATTATTCTAAAATTTAAAGTCTTTTTTGTTAAATTAGCATTGCCTTTAGATATTACTTTAAATTTTGAGGATATAAGATGTGTATCCTTTGTTTTAAATACCCCATTGATTATCTTAAACTTAGATCTTATCTCTGAAAATGCTGTTTTTGGTTGCAATTTTTTTGCTTTTCCAAAACCAAATGCTGCTTTTATATTTTGGATCATACCATGAAGATCAATACCTATAATAAAGCCATCTTTTACAAATAATTCTCCACTTCCATTTAAGGAAGAGATAATTGTCTCAGGTCTATCTCCTTTCATCTTTAATTTGGCTTTCATATTAAAAATACCTGTCAATATATTAAGATTTAGCATGTCTCTTATCATCTTTCCTATGTGCACATTATTTATAGCTAATGAGATATTTGTTATAGGAGATTTTTTCCTAACATCTAACGTACTATTTAGAAACATTTTCCCTTTATATATATCCATTTTCAAAGGATCTATTTTAATAATCCCATTTTTTGCTATAAGCTTTGTATATATATTTTTAAATACTGCACCTTTTGCAATAAGCTTTGAAATATTAATTACTCCATCCATTTCTAATTTTCTTAATAAAGCATAATCAATTTTTGTGGCTGTCTTTGTTTTAGATTTTGAGGTTTTTTTGTTTTCTTTGCCTTTAGAATTAGAAACCTTTTTGTTTCTAGATGTAATAGGCATGTAATGATCTACATTGATATGATTTAATCGTATGTTAAAAGCAATATTTGGCTTTTCAAATTCTTTAGCATGAATATAAAATTTCATTTTTGAATTATCTAATTCTAAAATCCCATTTTTTATTAGTATATATTTTGGTGTTCCTATTATATGAGCAGAAAGTGCCAGTTTTTGAAGAGCATTAGGGTCAGAAAGCTTGAAAGGAATTTTCCCAAATTGGGAAAAAAGTTTTTTCGGTGAAAAAGGGCTAATATCTAATACCACATTATATTGAGGCATGTCTGAGCTAATATTTTTTATATCACCTTTAATAAAGATTTTTAATTGCTTAAATGCATTAATAGTAACATACAAAGGTAACATTCCTTTTCCAGGTTTTATTCCTAATGGACCTATTTTCCCTTGTATATACATAGGTTTTCCTTCTACTTTGGCTGAAAGTTCTATATCAATTGGTTTATTAAAGGATATATTTTTTAATTTTAAATTAATTCCTGTAATACCTTCTCTTTTGCTAGTTGCTTTATTTATCCATATAATTGCTGCATTAGTAATATAAAATTCATTTACTGAAAGTTTCTTAAAAGGAATACTTATTGATGAAGCAGATTTTACTTTTTTGCTTTGATTTGCATTATTTTTATTTAATGCTATAGGCTGTGATGGTTTTTTGTTTTCTTTTTCTAATTTTTTAAATTTCCAATTAACTATTCCGTTTTTTTTCTTTATAAGGAAAACTTTTGGATTTTTCATTATAAATTTTTTTATTTGAAGATCTTTTGATAAAATAAGAGGTAAAACTTTGATTTGTACATCAAATGAACTAAGAGAGATGAATTTTTTTTCTTTAAATCCTTTTGGGTTTCCTATATAGAGGTCTGAAAAGCTTAAAGCTGCAACAGGAAATAACTTTAACCTCAATTTTCCTATAACAAATTTTCTATTAATAGCCTTTGACACTTTTTCCTCTATTATAGGTTTGTATCTATCTATATTTATGAAATTTGGTATGATTATAAGGACAGCAATGGATGTTATGATAAGAATACATAATACGATTAAACTCCATTTTATGAATTTTTTCATATTAAAACCTCCAATTAATTATTTTTTTATCATCTCAATTTTTGCTTGTTTATTCAAGACAAATTAGAACAAACAAATAGAAGAACTGTCAGGATGGAAAAATAAAAGATAAAGACATTTTGGAATAATCTCATAAATTGACATTTAAAAGGTGGTAGGATAATTTGAAATTTAAGATTTAACAGGAGGGCTTTTATGGATCAGAACAAAATAACCATATCTTATCTTAAGCAAAAGAAGCAAAAAGGGCAGAAAATTACTATGGTAACTGCATATGACTATCCTACTGCTAGAATGCTGGATGAAGTAGGTATAGACACTATACTTGTAGGTGATTCTGTTGGAATGGTAGTTTTAGGATATAGTTCTACCATACCAGTAACAATGGACGAAATGATACATCACTGTAAAGCTGTATCCAGAGGCGTAAGAAGAGGTTTTATTATTGGAGATATGCCTTTTATGTCTTATCAGATCAGTATAGAAAAGGCTATAGAAAATGCAGGTCGTTTTATAAAAGAAGGGGGATGTGATGCTGTAAAGCTTGAAGGAGGAAATGAAGTTATTCATATAGTAAAGGCTATAGTAGATATGGGAATTCCTGTTTGTGCTCATATTGGACTTACTCCTCAAAGGGCTACAATGCTGAGTGGTTATAGGGTGCAAGGAAAGGATGTAGAGACTGCAAAACAACTTATAAGGGCCGCTAAAGATTTAGAAGAGGCAGGTGCATTTATGATAGTTATGGAATGTGTGCCAGATGTATTAGCTGGTATTATTACTAAGCAATTAAATATTCCTACAATAGGTATAGGCGCTGGAAGTGAATGTGATGGTCAAGTCTTAGTTTATCATGATGTGGTAGGGCTTTTTGAGAAATTTGTTCCCAAATTTGTGAAACAATATATAAATCTTGCCCCGAAGATAAAAGATGCACTCCGCAAGTATAAGGAAGAAGTAGAAGCAGGCATCTTTCCTACTTCTGAACATGCATTTCATATGGATCCAGAGGCAACAAAAAGACTTTTTGAGGAATAGGATATGAAATTTTTGATTATAGGCCCAGGAGCAATGGGGCTATTATTCGCATCAAGATTAAAAAAAAATGCTAATCAAGAAGTTTTTCTTATGGACTATAAAGAAGAGAGAGCCTTTTTTTTAAATAAAAAGGGAATTATAGTAGAAGGAATAAGAGGTAGATATCATGTTAATATTCCTGTTATCACAAAAGAGAGTGTCAATTTTATACCTGATGTAATTTTAATATTTGTTAAAGCCTATGATACAAAAAGTGTTGCCTATGAAATAAAAGATATTATAGACAACAAAAGTATTGTTATTACATTACAAAATGGTGTTGGTAACATCGAAATCCTTGAAGAGATTTTAAAAATTCAGATTTATGGCGGTATTACTGCTGAAGGGGCTACCTTGCTAAATGTAGGACACATAAAACATGCTGGTTCTGGCGATACTGTGATTGGTCCATCAGATAATAGATTAATAAAAATTAAAAATATATTTAATAAAGCGCATTTTAATACATTTATCACAGATAATTTAGAGGGAACAATATGGAGTAAGCTTTTGATTAATATCGCTATAAACCCTTTGACAGCCATAACAGGTTTAAAAAATGGTATGCTTTATAATATAGATGACATGAGACATATTATGCAGGAATCTCTAAAAGAGGCCATCACTATAGTCCAAAAAAAGAATATTAAACTAACGTATGATGATCCTATAAAAAAGGTTTATGAGGTTTGTAAAAGAACAGCAGATAATATATCCTCCATGTTACAGGATATTCTTAATCAAAAGCCTACAGAAATAGATTTTTTAAATGGTGTTATTGTAAGAGAAGGGAAGAAATTAGGTATAAATACTCCTGTAAATATTACTCTCACTAATTTGATCCATACTATAGAGAAGACATACAAAGAAAGAATAATTAAAAAATAGATGCCAGATAAAAAATTTCTCAAGATATTTTTTACATTATTTATGTCTGTTTTTGTTACTACTATGGGTGCAGGTATAATAGGGCCTCTTTTACCTGTGTATGCTCATGATCTTGGTGCAACTGCATTTCAAATAGGCCTTATATTTGCTGCCTTTTCTCTTACCAGAAGTATATTTGTGCCATTTTTTGGTAAGTACTCTGATATAAAAGGTAAAAAG
>CAZMNC010000112.1:0-17055 GCA_964567535.1 uncultured Desulfobacterales bacterium
ACGATTAGAAACAAATGCTATTTTCTTGCCATCAGGTGAGAATGTGGGGGCTGTATCAATTCCCCAGTATCTGGTTATTCTTTTTATTATTTTACCATTCAAATCAATCAAATATATATCTGGATTTCCATTAAAGCTCAATGTAAGAGCTATTTTTTTGCCATCTGGTGACCAATCTGCCCCAGTATTTAGGCCAGGTCTTGATGATATTATCTTGGCTACCCCAGTGTCTAAATTTTTTATATATAATACAGGGCCATTGCTTCTATATGAGCTATATAATATCATTTTTCCATTAGGCGAAAGTTTTGGTAAAAGAGATATGCTATTATATGAAGTTATTCGTTTTATATTATATCCATCATAATCTGCCAGATATATTTCTTTGTGACCTGTTTGATTGCTTACAAAAGTGATTTTTGTAGTAAATATTCCTGGAGATCCTGTAAGTGTTTTAATGATTTCGTTGTCCATTTTATGCATAATATAACGATAATATTTTGTTTGCCCTAATGCTCTTCTACCAAAAATCTGTTTTGCCCAATATACATCATATAGTCTTACTTCTATTTGCAGACTTTTGCCAATCGTTCTATATCTCCCCAAAATTAATAGTTCAGCTCCTATAGCAGACCAATCTTTTAGATCTGGATTTTCCGGTGAAATTTTTTGAACAAGAAAAGCTGATTTGTCAATAATATCAAAATATCCACTAATTTTTAAATCATTTGCTATAATATTACTTAGGGTTTTGCCCAATTCAGGTTTTTTTTCGTCTGCATCTATTGCTGAAAAATCAGGTATTGCAACTTTTAGTTGTTTTATAGATGGGGCATTTATATCAATATATATTATAGAAATGGCTGTATGTGGAAATATAAGCAGTATAAGTAAAATAGTATTAATGATTAATAAGCTCTGAAAGATTGAAACGGATTTCAATTTCTTCATATCTCCTTTGATATCCTTCTGGAAATGGTGGTAAAGGATTAGAACGTTCAATAGCCTTTACCACAGAATTATTAAATATAATATCATTGGATTTCTTTTTAAACCAGAATTTTATTATTTTACCATCTTTTTTTACTCTAAGAATCACAATTGCTTCAAGATTTTTTCCCTTTGGATTTACTAATACTGCAGGATATATCCAATTATTTTTTATCTTATTTTCTATCTTTAATTTGTATAACTGCAAAGTAAAACCTTCTATTACTCCAGATTGGGCGTTAATTTTGTGTTTTTCTTGAGCTATTTTTTTTTCTATTCTTGAGATAGCTTGTTCAATATAATTTTTTCTCCTATTTTTTAATCTCATTTTTATTTTTGCAATTGCTTTTTCTATAAATCTTTCAGAATTTTTTTTTCGAGTAAATATTTTTATCCTTTTCTTAGGTATAATAATGGTATTTTGCTTTTTACTTATATTAGATCGTTGTATTTTTCTTTTTCTTGATATTTTTATCTTATTTTTACTTTTTATTATTTTAATAGCTTTTGTTCGTGGAAGTTCTACTAAATTTACTTCATAGTATGTATATCTTTTTGGAAATCTGATATTATTTTCTACAGGAATAAAGAAAGCCATGGAAAAGATAAAAATATGCAATAATATAGAAAAACATATTGTTAATATTAAATCTTTGTGCTTAATATGGTCATGTTCATGAATCATTATTTGCGAGTTTCAGGCTCTGTAACAAGACCTATTTTGTCTATACCTGCATTTTTTATTTCAGATATTATTTTCATAACAAATCCATAGGGAATATCTTTATCTGCTTTTAATAAAA
Organism: uncultured Desulfobacterales bacterium; assembly: GCA_964567535.1. GTDB lineage: Bacteria > Desulfobacterota > DSM-4660 > Desulfatiglandales > JALVZP01 > CAZMNC01. Next base: position 1,794 of record CAZMNC010000112.1, read on the forward strand.
GTTCCTTGTCTCTTCTATTTTCAAATATTTTTTGTATCTTGTATTTAAGATTCTTAAAGGGAATTTTATATCTTAAAAGATATATTTTCCTTTTCTTTGTAATGGTCAGAATAAGAGGTTCTTCTTTTGTACTAATAAATTTTGTTGTTGTTTTTGGTAGATTTACTTTTACTCCTTCTATCATCATTGGGGTAGTTACCATAAATATAATTAGCAAAACAAGCATTACATCTACAAGAGGGGTAACATTTATATCTGACATTAGCTTTTTATTATTATTCATCAGGCTTTTTTTCCTCTTTTGATTGTTTTTTAACAGTTGGAAATAATTTTTTTATCAAATATCTTTCAGATATATTTAAAAAATCGGCCATAAATGCTTCCATTTCTGCTTTTATATTAGATACTTTGTTGTTAAAATAATTAAATGCTATTACTGCAGGAATAGCAGTGGCAAGTCCAGCAGCAGTTGTTATAAGGGCTTCTGATATTCCAGGAGCTACTACTGCAAGACTCGCTGATCCTTTAAGTCCTATTCCTCTAAATGCCTCCATAATTCCCCATACTGTTCCAAATAGTCCTATAAAAGGAGCAGTATTACCTGTAGTTGCTAAAAAACCTATACCAAATTCTAATTGTTTAGTTTGATCAATTATACTTCTTCTAAGAGTTCTTTCTAATTCCTCCATAATAAGATTTTCATGAATAATTTTATCATATGACCTTTTCATCCTACGTATTTCTTCATATACTTCTCTAAACATACATACTACAGGACTATATTCCATCTCCTTGGATATAGAATATAGTTTTTTGAAGTTTCTTTCCTCCCAGAAAAGCTCCAGAAAGTATTTTGTTTCTGAATTTATCCTATTAATTATCCTAAATTTTAGAAATATTATTGCCCAAGATATTATAGAAAAGAATAAAAGAACAATAAGTACAAATTTTGCCATTAGACCAGCATTTAGTATCATTTCTACTATATCATGACCAAAAAAGGCTTGCATAAAATACCCCTTTCATTCATAGTCTAAACTTCTGTTTTTTTAATACTACTTATATAGGTATGTCAAATATTTTAAAAAATAAATAAAGATAGAGTAAAGAGAACTATGTGGCTATAATGGCATAGAAAATACTTTGATAATTCTGGAATAATTAAAAAATGATTTTTTTGTATGTTTGCTTTTATATAAAACTTCCTAATGGGATTTAAGCCTTAAATATTAATAGAGGAGGAATAGTATTTTAAGATCTCCCTGACTATAAATGTAGATTCTTAAACATCTTTTTGTGTTTCTATATTAAAATCTTCTATACAATATTTTTTCCAAGGACATTCCATATCTTTACATTTATTTTTCTTTCTTGTCTTAAAACAAGGAATTTTATTCTCAAGTTTTTGTATACTCCTTACGGATTCTATCATATTAAATTCTAATATATTCTTTTTAGTCATTTTTCTTCATGATATTTAAAAGACATATTTACTCTGGCTCTATATGAGGCAATCTTTCCGTTTGTTATGACTGCATCTAATTTTGTTATTTCTGCTATTCTCAAATCTTCTAAGCTTTGAGAAGCAGTTTCAACTGCATTTTTTACAGCTTCTTCCCATGAGTTATTACTTGTTCCTACAATTTCTATTATTTTATATATACTTGACATAATAATTTCCTCCTATTTTTAGTTATTTTCATAATGTCAGGGAGATCACACAAATTTAAGAAATTACTTTAATGGCTACTTTCATATACACTTACTCCTTTTTATTTTAATAATGAATTAGATTGTCTCTTTTATCTATAAAGTGATTACCTTATTTTAATAGGAAATTTTCCTATGGATTTAGGGAAATGTTATAATGAGACAAGATCAGGTCTTCCATGTATCTATATCTATTAATCCTAATTTTACTGCATATTTTACAAGATCCATAATACTGTGTAGATTTAATTTGTTCATAATATTAGATCTGTGATTTTCTACTGTTTTAGGACTTATACATAAAGTATCAGCAATCTCTTTGTTAGAAAAACCTTTTGCCAAAAGTCTTAAAATTTCTTGTTCTCTTGGAGTAAGAGAGTTGTAATTTGAATCGTTTATTTTTTGGATAAGGGGCATTTCTATGAGTCTTTTAACTACTTCTTTTGATATGGAACTGTCCAAAAAATATTCTCCCTTTGAAATTGTGTCTAATCCTTTTATTAAAGAAGTTGCAGCGGCTTCTTTTACTAAATATCCTAATGCACCTGCTCTAAAAGATTCAGTTATATAATCTATCTTTGAATGCATACTAATAACCATAAGTTTTGTTTGAGGAAATTTCTTTTTTAATTTATATAACAAATCTATACCATTCATATCTGGCAAGGATATATCTACCAGTACAATATCAGGTCTTAACTTATTTATTAACCTTATAGCTTCATTTGCCGTCCCTGCTTCGCCTATAACTTCGTAGCCTTTATTTTTACCTATGACTGCCTTTAATCCTTCTCTTAATAGGGGATGATCATCAATTATTATCACTTGTTTTTTCTTTTTCATGTAATAGTCTCTTTGGTAATATACGGTATTTCCAATATCAAAGTCGTGCCTTTTCCAATAGAGGATTTTATACTAAGTTCGCCTCCCATAAGGGATGCCCTTTCTTGCATACTTCTGAGTCCCAATTTTTTATTTTGAACCTCTTTTTTTATCTGTTCTTCTATACTAAAACCCTTTCCGTCATCCTCTATCCTTATGATTAGTTTTGGATAAGAAGCTACAATCTTTACTGTAACATTATTTGCATTTGCATGTTTTGCAATATTATTGAATGCTTCTTGTACAAGTCGATAGATATTTATCTCGGTATCAGGATCAAATTTTAAATTATCAACCCCTGCGGTAGAAAAGTTAAGATCAAAGCCATATCTTTCTGAAAAATCTTTGCAAAAATGAAAGAGAGTCTTAATAATTCCCAGTTGGTCTAATTCAGGTGGCCTTAAGTCATAGGCTATGTTTTTAATATCAATGATAGTAGCCTGAAGTAGTTTGTTTAATTCTTTTATCTTTTTTATTATTCTTTCTACCTCTTCTTTATAAAGAGCCTTATATTCACATACTATTGTGTCAAGTGTTATTTTTAGTATAGATAAGTTCTGAGCAATTCCATCATGAAGTTCCATAGATATAAGTTTTCTTTCTTGTTCATGGGCTCTAATAAGTTGACGAGTTAAACGTCTTATTCTGGTTTCCGCCTCTTTTTCTTCTGTTATATCTCTTGCCACTTCTACAAAACTTGTTATTTTCCCTGATTCATCCCTTAAAGGAACACAATATATATCCCAATAACTCTTCTTGTTTTTATCCATAAAAGGAGGCTTCATCATTACTGCTCTTTCAATTTTTCCAGTAAGCCTTGCTTTTACAACAGGACATCCTTCACATGGGCTGTCTCTGTTAAGAAGAAGTTTATAACATATTTGGCCTTTTATTTTTTTTAATGGCATTCTTAAATATGATCTTATTGCTTTATTTGCCCATATTATTTTCATATCTTTGTCTACGTATCTTATCCAATCAAGGGATGCATCTAATATCATTTGTTTTTGCGATTCACTCTTTTTTAGTGCCATTTCTGCTTTTCGTTTTGCTGTAACATCTCGGGTGATTCCTCTATATCCTTTTAGATTTTTGTTTGCATCAAATATAGGGAATATGTTTGTTTCTGTAATTACCTCGCCTCCATTTTTATGGATAAAAGGGTGCTCAAATAAAAGGGGGGTATCATTTATATTTTTGAGTTTTTGTATGAATGTTTTTCTTTTCTTTAATGGAAGAAGATCTGAATAATGTTTGTTAATTAGTTCGTGAGATTCATAACCTATTATATTTTTTGATGCAGCATTAGAATAAACATAATAGCCGTTAGCATCTATTTCCCATATCCAGTTAAATGTTCTTTCCATTATATCTTGGAACCTTTTGGTAGTTTCCTTAAGTCTGTTTTTTAGATCTTTCTCCCTTAAAACCCGTTTTATAACTCCTGGAAGCAAATCAAAAACATCAGCAGATTTAACAAGATAATCCATAACCCCTATTTTCATTGCTGTTACTGCAACATATTCATCTCCATGACCGGTTATCATAATTATAGGAATATCAAAATTTTTAATTTTTATCTTTTTTATTAATTCTATCCCGTCTATATCTGGCATAAGATAGTCTGTAATTATAAGATCAGGTATTAATGTATCTATTATTTTAAGAAGTTCCTTAGGTTCTGTATAACATTCTACTATAGCTTCGGGTATCTCTTTTAATATAGCCCTTTTCATAAGAAGGAGATGAGCTTCTTCATCATCTAATATGATTATCCTTAAAGGATCCATTTTCTTGTCTTTCAGGAAGATATATATAAAATATAGAACCTTTTCCTAATTCAGATTTTACCCAAATTTCTCCATTATGAGATTCTATAATATTTTTCACAATAAAGAGACCTATACCTGTACCTTCTGATTCTTTTTTTGCAGATGGTGTTCTTTGAAACATATCAAATATCTTGTTAATATATCTTTTTTCTATACCTATACCATTATCTTTTATAAAAATAACTTGTTTATTTTTAATATTTGTTATCCCTATTTCTACTATGGGGTTAGGATTATTCTTGCCAATATATTTTATAGCATTAGATATTAGGTTTTCCCATGCAAGCTCCATTTGTTTTTTTCTACCATATATAACAGGAAGACTGTCTTTTAATATTATAGTTATATTTTTCTTTATAATAATAGGTTTCATTCTGAGTAAGACACTATTTATAATCTCTTTTAGAAAAAATTTTTCTATTTTATAGCTTTTTTGAGACCATATGGAGAGATTAAGAAGATCATTGATTGTGGATTTTAATCTTTTTACAGCATCTTCTATGTAATCAAGATATATTATGGCATCTTTAGGTAGTTGAAGTCCAAAGTCTTCTATTAAGGCATTTAAAAAGCCTTCAATGGTTATAACTGGTCCCTTTAACTCATGAGCTATATCATATACAAATGAAAGATCTATTTTATCCATTTACTTGATTTTATATAACAATTGTTAAATTGTGTCAAAGTAGTATTTATAAGGAGTTTTACCTAATTTTTTAGGAAAATTTCCTATTAAAATAGGGTTTTTTGTCTATAGACAATTATTCAGTTACATTATAAAGCTACTATAAACCAATAAAAAATTAATTAGGAGGTAATAAGATGGAATTTAAGGATTTTATGGAATCTTGGAGAGCATTTTATAAAATGGGGTATTCTATAGGAAAAACAAATTTAGAACTTACAAAATTGGCTATGGATACATTTGCGAGTATGTATGAATTATACGTAAGACAGTTTATGCCTTCAGAGGTATCAGAAAACATAAGGAAATCGGTAAATCTATACATTGAATCTCAGTCAAAAGTTTTCGAAAATTTTAAAAAATTATTGGATCAATTGGAGAAACAGTTTGATGATGTGTTTGATAAGATAATAGAATTTAGCAAAAGGACTGCTGCATCATCTGAAGCCTATAAAAAATAAATGGCACATTTTTAGGAATAAAAGAGGTTTTTATTATGGAAGAAATAAAAAAAGAGGAACTGATAGAGTTATTTAAAGCGCTCCCAAAGGAATCTTTTGAGCTTTTATTGAGAAATATTTCTGTTAGAGAAAGACTTGAAGATTTGTGGAAAGAGCATGCCTCTGGTAAAAGGCTTGGATATGGTAAAAGATTTGAAAGTCTTTTTGAAGAGGTTTTTAGATTCTTTTTCAGACCCCTTGAAATTGCCCTTAGAGGATTTAGACAACTCAGGTTGCTTTTGCCTTTGCCAGAGCTTTTAGAATCTATAGAAAAGCAGTGGGATTTAATAAGAACATGGCGTGATTTTGTAGACTCACTTTTTTCTCATCTTGGCCTTGTAACAGAGCTATCCTTAGGATTAACAGCTCCACCCATGGTAAGATCTATGATAGAAGGGTTTAGGGATGGATGGAGGGAGCGCTTAGAAAAATACTATAGACATTATTACCTACTTGATGTGGAAGAATTACATATATATACAGATTATCCTCTTATATTAACGAAAAAGACAAGCCAGTATATTTTGGAGGCTTTGGATGAATGGGAGGAGTTTAGTGAATATTATATGGAATTTAAGGATATGATTAGAGGAACATATAAGAGTGCAATAAAAGATTTTATAGATATTGCAAATAGCCAAAGATTTAAAAATTTCAAGGAATTTAGAGATACTTTTATAGGTCTTTCCAATAATAAATTTAATTCTCTTTTGAAATCTAAAAGATACTTGGATGTTCAAGGGAATATGGTTACCCATCTGATGAACTATCTATATAGGACAAGAAGGTTTCTTGAAGAGATGTTTGAGAATAATCCAGTCAATCCTTTTGCTACGGTTGGCCATGTAGATGAGGCACATAAAAGAATAATGGACCTTAGAAGAAAGGTGGATAGTTTGGAAAAAAGGATTCAATTCTTAGAAAGAGAAAATGAAAAAGATTCAAAAAAACGAGGAGGTAAAAAGCATAATGTATGATTTTCTTGTGGAATTTGAACCATGGAGTTGCAAGTTTGATATAGTCCATGAAGACTGGCTATTTAGTCTTATGCACTTTAGATCCAGGCCTAAGTTTAAAATTCCACTTCTTATTTCTTATGCTTATATTAATAGACCATATATAATGGATTTGTACGAAGAGGTTAGTGTAGTAAAAAAATTGATTGATGCTGGAATAGACGTGTGGATGATTGATTGGGGCTATCCTAAAAGATCTGATAAATTTTTTAAAATTTCTGATTATGTAGACTACATAGATACTTGTATTGATTTTATAAGAGAGAAAACAGGAGAAATAAGTATTACATTGCATGGATACTGTCTTGGGGCAACCTTGGCTATAATATATTCTGCTCTTAATCATGATAAAGTAAAAAATCTTGTATTACAGGCTGCACCAATTAATTTCCATACCGATAATACTATTACCATGTGGGCAATGCATATAGATCCCATAAAGATTTCCAGAGCATTGGGAAATATGCCGGGAGAGCTGTTGAATATTTCATTCCTTTTAGTAGAACCTGTAAAATTGGGCCTTAAATATCTGAATGTTATAGATAATGTGGGTAATAAAAAATTAATAAAAGATTTTTTTTATATGGATAACTGGATATTTGATTCTCCTGCTGTCCCCGGTTATGTATATGAGGAACAATTAATTAAATGGTATCACAGAAACGAGATAATTACAGGAAAATATAAGCTAAACGGAAAAAAAATAGATCTTAACAAAATAACAATGCCTGTTCTTGCTATTATAGCTGAAAAAGATAATCTTACTCCACCAGAAACTACTTTGCCCTTTTTTGAAAAGATTCCATCTAAGGATAAGAGGCTTTTGATTTCTGATAAAGGACATGTAGGCTTAACTGTAAGTGGTAGTTCTCATAAAAGAATATGGCCCGAAGCAGTCAAATGGATAATTGATAGATCAAAATAATAAGTTTAGGGAGTGAAAAGGTTATGAATATAGGAGATCTTTATATAGATATGGGCGGGGAGATAAAAGAATTTGAAAAATTTAAGGGCGAACTGGGTGAAGGATATGAGTTTACTTATAAAAAGAGATTGGCGGAAGTAGATATCCAATTTTTTGGTTTTGTTTCTGGTGATTTTAATCCTGTACATTTTGATGAGCAGGTTGCTTCTAATACTAGTTTTAAAGGTAGGATTGCTCATGGAATTCTGACTGCGAGTTTTGTGTCTGCTGCATTAGCCAGACTGCCTGGTCTTATTATAATTTTAGATATTTATCTTAAATATCTTATTCCTGTCAGGATTGGGGATATAGTTGAGGTTAGAGGACGAGTAATAGAAGCAGATAATCATAAAAAAAGGTACAAGGTAAAGTTTATATCCTTGGTAGGTGAAAAAAGAGTAATTGAAGGTTGGGCAAATATATTATCATGGTAAAACTTATAAAATTTATTTTGAGTTATAATTATCTTGTCTGTTTTATCCCAGAATAAGTATTTATATATTTAATATTTATTCTGGTTGACACATTATTAGCATGAGATTAAATTAAATTTGTGAGTACCAACCGATCAAGATATGTATTTTTATCTCTTATATTAATATGTATATTTTTATGGGTAAAAAGAAAGGATATTTTTTTTCATTTTTATAGTAATAGACCTATTATTAACCCAAAATCCTTAGATTTTAATCATTATAAAAATCGACCTGAGGTTTTATATACTTCACCTGATGAAGAGATAAACATAAGGGTTTTCAAAAAAGCAAAACCTACTGTTGTAAATATAATTACTACAACGCTGGGCTTGAATTTTTGGTTTGAAATAGTTCCAAGAAGAGGTCAGGGATCTGGCTTTATAATAGACCATAATGGTTATATCCTGACAAATAGCCATGTAGTAGAGAAAGCTCAAAAAATAATGGTAACTCTTTCTGATGGAAGGAAAGTTAGAGCTACTTTAGTAGGAAGAGATCCAGAATCTGATATAGCTGTTATAAAAATTCCTTCCCAATATGTAGAAGCAGTGGCTATTCTGGGTGACTCTGATATTTTAAGATGTGGGCAAAAGGTTATTGCTATAGGAAATCCTTTTGGACTTTCCTATACTCTTACAACAGGAGTTATAAGTGCTCTTAATAGAGATATTATTACAGAGGATGGGGTAAAATTGGAGGGACTTATACAAACAGACGCAGCAATAAATCCTGGTAATTCAGGAGGGCCTTTACTGAATTCAATTGGTGAAGTTATAGGGATAAATACTGCAATTTACTCTACTACCGGAGGTTATCAAGGTATAGGATTTGCTATCCCTATTAATAGGGCTAAGTATATAGCGACTCAGCTTATATTAAAAGGCAGGGTTATAAGAGCGTGGCTTGGTATTTCAGGAATAACAGTTAATCCCAATATATCAAAGGCATTGGGCCTTGGTACAGATAAGGGCGTACTAATAGTAAGAATAATAAAGGGCAGTCCTGCTGATCAAGCAGGTTTAAAAGGAGGAAATAGAGAAGTTGTAATAAATGGAATAAGATTTCTTGCAGGTGGTGATGTTATTGTTGCCATAGATGATAAGCAAGTATCTAATGTTAAACAGCTAAAAAGCATCATAATGCATATGAAGGTTGGTGCAGACATATGTTTAAGAATTATCAGGGATGGAATACCTATGGAAAAAGATGTAATATTAGCAGAGCGACCATAGGAGGTGAGTAAACATGAGATTTATGGATGATTTATATGCCTTTTTATGGACAAGTTCTATAGAAAATAATTCTAATACATATTTGATTACAGGAAAAAGAAATATACTTATTGATCCGGGGCATTACCACCTTTTTAATCGTATAAAAGAAGAACTGAAAAAACTTGCACTTTCTATTTCAGATATAGATCTTGTAATTTTTACTCATGGGCATTTGGATCATATGGAGGGAATAAGAGCCTTTCAGGATACTCCAGCAATTTATGCTATTCATAAAGATGAATGGCATATTATAAAAAAGGGACTGTCATATCATATGGGTGTATTCTGTTCATATGATATTAAACCTCATATGCTGCTTCAAGATGGAGATCTGGTTGTTGGAGATAAAAAATTTCAAATAATACATACTCCTGGTCATTCTCCTGGTTCCATCTGTATTTATTGGTCTGACAAAAGGGTGCTGTTTACAGGAGACTGTGTATTTGAACAAGGTATTGGAAGAACAGATTTGCCTGGTGGAGATAGTGAGGCATTAAGGATGAGTATAAGAAAAATATCTGAATTAGATACCCATTATGTTCTACCAGGACATGGAGACATGGTGATAGGAAAGGATGAAGTAGAAAGAAATTTTAAACATATTGAAAAATTTTGGTTTGCATTTTTATAAATTATGAATAATCAAATTATATTGATAATATTAGCTATTATAGCTTTAACAATAGTAGGATTTATATTTTTTTTATTTATATGGGGTAAAATAAAAGATTTAGGTACTAAGCTAATTCATGCTGTAAATGATGAATCAAGAAAGAATAGAGAGGAACTTATTCATACAATAAAAGAACTTTCTGATTCTAATGAACAACGTATGGATAGGATAAGGGATACTATTGATAGGCAGTTAAGGTATATTCAGGAAAGTAGTGAAAAAAAATTAGATCAAATACGTGAAACAGTGGATATTACATTGCAAAGCACTTTGGAGAAGAGGATTGGAGAATCTTTTAAAATGGTTAGCGAAAGACTTGAAGCTGTTCAACAGGGTCTTGGGGAGATGAGAAATTTGGCAAAAGGCGTGGGAGATTTAAAAAGGGTGTTATCTAATGTAAAAACAAGGGGTATGTGGGGAGAGATTCAATTGGGAGCAATTTTAGACCAAATACTTACTCCTGAGCAATATGCAAGAAATGTCCATATAGGGGAAGATGGCAGAAACGTGGTAGAATATGCTGTTAAATTACCAGGGCCTGATAAAGATAAATTTTCTCATGTTTGGCTTCCTATTGATTCTAAATTTCCTCAGGAAGACTATTTGAGATTATTAGATGCTGTAGAGAATGCAGATACAGATGCTATTCAAAAAACTTCTGCTAATTTGCTTAGAACAGTTCATTCTTTTGCAAAAGATATAAACGAAAAATACATTAGACCACCATTTACAACCGATTTTGCAATAATGTTTTTGCCTACAGAGGGTTTGTATGCAGAAATATTGCGACAACCTGCTCATATAGAGGATATACAAACAAAATATAGGGTAGTTATTGCTGGTCCTACTACATTATCAGCAATATTGAATAGTATAAGGATGGGATTCCAGAGTATTGCTTTGCAGAGAAGATCCCATGAAGTTTGGATGATATTAGGTGCTGTAAAAACTGAGTTTGAAAAGTTTAGTTTGCTTCTTTCAAGATTAAAAAAACAATTGACCTCTGTTTCTAACACGATAGAAAAAACAGAAGCAAAGACAAGGGCGATGGAAAGGAAATTGAAAGAGGTAGAAAGCCTTCCTGAAGATAAGGCAGCCAGTTTATTTGGCACGGGAGGTAATAACAATAATGGATCTATGGAAAATTTGGAATGATTATAGAATCAATAGATTAGTGACTTTTTTTTGGTTTTTAATAATAACTTTTTTAACCTTATCTCCAGATATTAAAACTCCATGTATAGTATCATGGCAGGATAAGATTGAACATATAGTAGCATTTGCTGTGTTTGCATTATTTATATGCAGATCTTTTAATCCTAATACCAAATATAGACCTATGGAAAGAATTTTAATAGCTATGGTTATAGTAACTATATATGGTGCTATTGATGAAACTATGCAGGGTTTTGTGCCAAGTAGGGATGCCAGTATATGGGATTTGTCTGCTGATATATTTGGGGCATTTTTAGGAGGTATTTTTTTCTTATATATCCCTTTTCTAAATAATATTAATAAAGAATGAGCGCATTTTTTGAAATATTGCAAAATTTAAGAAATTTAGACCTAATTATAAGAATTAATCAAGATTTTAATAAGATTGATATGCGGTCAGTTGTTGTGTATTCTGCATCAGAAGAGGACAATGAAATAATTGTTTCTCAGACAAAACCACCTATAAATAAAGATATTATTGGTCATGAGATAGAAGCAAGTTTTGTTGTAGATTTAAAGAATAATAAAGAGCCTGAACGTTTTTTCTTTCCTGCCATAATAAAAAGCATAGGTCTTTTTACATTGACCAGATCCAGGTTTGTAGAGGCAATATTCTTGAGACCTGTACATAAGAAGATATATAGAAGATCCCTTAGGTTACATCCTAGAATTGAATGTAAAAAAGATTATCCTATATATGTGGAGATAATACCAGGCAATGATCGATTTAGTGTTATAGATATATCAGAAGGAGGGCTATGTTTTTCATGCTATAAAGATATGTTGAATTCCATAAGATTTAGCCCACATAAAGATATAAATATGATAGTACATTCGCCTGATGATTATATACTTGTTGCTGGAGAGGTAGTGAGAAGATTTGAAAAAGAAGATATGCCCAATATGTATTTTGTAGGGGTAAAATTTAACCATTTTATGGATGAAAATCATCATAATATGCTTAACAAGCTTGTAAAAAAGTTGAGGGAGGATAACTCATGATAAGATCATTAGTAATATTTTTTCTAATATTTATTTCTGTTATTGGCCCTGTTTGTTTGGCAAATGATTCTATAAATCCATATATACCAAATAAAATAAATATATGGATAGACAAAGAATTTCTTAAATATTATCAAACCGGTAATAACGCTACTAATTATCAAACATACTCAACAGAAGAAAATGAAAAAAAGCTTATAAAAGAGCTTATAGATCTATTAAAACTTCAATTAAAAACTAATTTGATTCTTATAAAACAAAACAAGGAATTAATAGAATTATTGGAAAAAAAGGATGTTAAATGATATTATTTTTTAATAAGCTTATATACTTTATTGGCTAAGTCAGCCATAGATATAGGTTTGTGAGTTATTATATCAAAGAGTTCATCAGAGATAGATTCATCTATGTGATTTTTATAACCTGTTATTAAAATGGTTCTTATGTCTGGGTTCTTTTTTTTTGCCATATATGCTATCCTTGATCCAAATGAATCTGGTAGTATAAGATCAGTTATCACTAAATTTATATTTTTACCTTTATCACTTATAATATCAAAAGCCTTTTCACCATTATCTGCTGTCAAAACAGCATAACCCATTTTTTTTAGGAATTCAGCGGCTATATTTAATAGATCCTTTTCATCTTCAACCATTAATATAGTTCCCTCAGCTTCTTGCACTCCATGGATTTCTTTATCTTCTTCCTCTTTTTTATTAATAGCAGGGATATATATCTTGAATTCAGCTCCTTTATTTTGTTCGCTATTTACTACTATATATCCATTATGTTGCTTTATAATTCCATAAACATAAGATAACCCCAATCCCCTTCCCAAATCCTTTGTAGTAAAAAAAGGTTCAAATATCCTATTCAGAAATTCTTTTGGTATACCTATACCTGTGTCTTTAAAAGATATACATACATAGTCTCCAGTGGATACAAAAGGATATTCTTTACAGAAGTTTTCATCCAGATGTTCATTAAATAGACTAATCTCTATTTCTCCACCTTCAGGCATGGCTTCTTGAGAATTGGATGCCAGATTAAGAATAGCATGTCTAAGGTTTACCAAATCTGCTTCTACCTCATGTATATCAGGAGATATATTTAATGTGATCTTTATATTTTCAGGAAATGTCTCTTTTATAAATTTAACTGTTTCTTTTATAAGAGGTACTATGTTTACTTTTCTTTTTTCTATTTTTTCTTGAGTCCTAAAGCTGGATAGTTGTTGAATAAGTTTGCTTGCCCTTTGACATGATTCAATAATTCCTGATATATATTGAGAGATATTATTAGGCGATTTTGCACTTGCAAGTTGTGCATATCCCATTATAATCATAAGAATATTATTAATTTCATGGCATATACCTGAAACCAATGTTCCTATGGTCTCATATTTTTGAAACATCATGATCCTTTTTTCTAACTGGAGTTTTTGCTTTATACTTTCTGTTAGTAATGTTAACATGCTGACATCTATTATAGACATGGCTTCAGGTTTCATATCTAAAAATTTGTGAATTATATCCTTATTTCCTAATGTATCTACTAAGAGTCTGATTTTGAACTTGTCCAAAAATACATCTTCAAATTTATCAGTTAAATATATATTATTTTCCTGAGCAAAATCTTTGAGATTCCTATCGTGGCTCTGAGAAAATATTAATGAAATTTTAAATATATCAACTTCCTGTAGATTTTTAAAAAATGAGAAATACTTCTTATTAGCGCCTATAAGGCCAATGTTAATCATGTTCAACCAATAATGCTAAAAAGATTTACTGATGTAATCTTTGCAAAGGAATGTAAAAGGGCTTGATAGCCTGATTGATAAATGTATAGCTTTGGAATAACATTTGCCATATCTGCATCTTCATACTTAGATATAATATCATTTAACGTGAGTTCTCTATCAGAAAGCTCTTCTTTTATGTCATTTAAGGTTTTAACTTCGCCACCCAATCCAGCATGAGCTATATTAATATGATTAAATGCCTCATGTATTTTATCAAGAGAGGCTCTTATTTGTTCGGGATCATTATTATTCAAGGCATCTTTAATATCATCCATAAGTTTGAATATATTTACTTTTTCTGTAAACACAGAACCAGGTATATTATAAGCAAATTTTAAAGATTCTCCCGCTTCTATTTTTATTTTATTGTTATCACCATGATAATCATTGTCATCTTCTGTAAAAGGTGCTGTATCTGTAAGAAAACCAGAAAATATATAGTGCCCTTTAAATTTTGTGTTAGCAATCATTATGGCTTGTTCTTTAATACGTGCTACTTCTTCTGCTGCTATCTTTCTTGCCTCTGGAGAGGTATTATCACTTCCCATGGATATGGCTATCTCTTCTAATCTCTTCAGCACATCCTCCATGGAATTAAAAGCAGTTTCTGTCATATTAAGCCATCCAATAGCAATGTCAATATTTTTTTTGTATTGATCATTTATTGCTAATTCATCTTTAATTCTCATTACCTTGGATAGTGCTACAGGATCATCAGATGGTTTTACTATTCTTTTTCCAGAGGATATTTGTTGAAATTTTTCATTTATTTTATCTGTTATATTGTCCAGATTTCTCAAGAAATTTCTTTGAATAATGCCTTGAGTAATCCTCATATTATGCACCCATATTTATAATTGTCTTTGTTATTTCGTCTGCTACGCTTATCAGTTTTGCTGATGCAGTATACATATACTGAAATTTTATAGTGTTTGCTGCTTCTTCATCTAAGTTTACCCCTGATATAGAATCAGAATAGTTCTCTAAATTTTCTACTATTTTGTCTTGAAGGTTAAGACTGTCTTTGTTTAATGATGTTGTATTGCCAATATCTGAAATAATATTATTATAAAAGCCATCCAAAGTATATCCACCAAGTTCTGATATAGACTGATCTCTAATAGCCAGAATAGATAAAGCATTTCTATTGTCTGATGGTATAGTGTTCTCTGACATAGAAGCTGCTATTTTTTTTGGATCATCAATGCTTACATTTATAGTGCCAGCAGGAT
>CAZMNC010000113.1:0-7902 GCA_964567535.1 uncultured Desulfobacterales bacterium
TGGAAGCCTTAAAGGAAGCTGCCGAAGATTCTGAAAATCATAAATATCCATCATATTCTGGAATGATAAGATTTAGAGAAGCTGTTGCAAATTGGTATAAAAAAAGATTTAATGTTAAAGTTGATCCCGAAAAGGAAGTAATCTCTCTTATCGGCAGTAAAGAAGGGATTGCCCATTTTCCATTAGCATTTGTCAACCCAGGAGATATTGTGCTTGTTCCCAGTCCCGCATATCCAGTATATAACATTTCTACTATATTTGCAGGGGGAAAATCCTATTTTATGCCCCTTTTAGAAAAAAATAATTTTTTGCCTGACATAGAGGCTATTCCTGATGAGATAGCAAAGAAAGCAAAAATCATGTTTATAAACTATCCAAATAATCCCACTGCTGCAATAGCAGACAAAGAATTTTTTAATAGGATTATAAAATTTGCAAATAAATATAATATTATTATATGTCATGATGCTGCCTATACAGAAATTACTTTTGATAATTACATTGCTTCCAGCTTTATGGAATCTGAAGGTGCCATTGATATAGGAGTAGAGTTTCATTCTCTATCTAAGACATATAATATGACAGGATGGAGAATTGGTTTTGCAGTAGGAAATCAAGCTCTTATAGAGGCTCTTGGGGCAATAAAGAGTAATATAGACTCTGGAGTCTTTCAGGCTGTGCAAATAGCTGGAATAAAAGCATTGTCTATGGATGATACATGGATAGTAAAAAATAGACAAGTCTATCAAAATAGAAGAAATATTATGTTAGAGGCATTAAAGAGTATAGGTCTTTCTATAAAAGCACCAAAGGCTACATTTTACTTGTGGATAAAGGTTCCAAATGGATATACTTCTGAGAGCTTTACTGCCAAACTATTAGAAGAGGCTGGAATAGTAGTTACTCCTGGAAATGGTTTTGGAGATCCTGGAGAAGGTTATATTCGTATTTCTCTTACCCAGAATGATGCAAGATTAAAAGAAGCTGTTAATAGAATAAAAGATATAAAACTATGAAGGCTTTTATTGGAATAGGTTCTAATATTGGTGATGGTATTAGAAATTGTTCTAAAGCAATATCAATGATAGACAATATAATAGATTGTTCCGTGCTAAAGATATCTTCTTTTTATAAAACACAACCTGTTGGATATATTGATCAAAATTGGTTTGTCAACTGTGTAGTATTAGTAAATACAGGTTTATCACCTTATGGGCTTCTTTATAGCTTGCAAGAGATAGAAAATATAATGGGTAGAAAAAGATTTATAAAATGGGGTCCAAGAATAATTGACCTTGATATAATCATGTGTGAAGATATGATAATATCCAGTGAAGATTTAATAATTCCTCATCCTTTAATGCATACAAGGAGATTTGTTCTGATTCCTATGAATCAGATAGCACCAGAAATTACTCATCCTGTTTATAATATGACTATAAAGGAGTTGTTAAATAATACTTCTGAGTCTGGACAGATGGTATCTTTGATAAGAGAGTGAATATGAGATTATTAATAACTGCATTTCTTGTTTATCTTTTGTATAGATTATGGAAAAGCGGCGAAAACAAAAGAGAAAATGATTATGCACAATCTAAAAAAAACACAGATTCTCATATTGGAGAAATGGTGCAAGATCCTATATGTAAGGTCTATATCCCTATGGATCAAGCATATAGAAAGAGAATAAAAGGAAAAGATTATTTTTTTTGTTCTAAGGAGTGTGCTGAAATATTTGTAAAGAAAGTGAAAAATGAGGAGGAAGTAGTATGAAGTTTTTTATTGATACAGCGAATATAGATGAGATAAAAAAGGGTATAGAACTGGGTTTAGTGGATGGAGTTACAACAAATCCAACTCTTGTTTCAAAAGAAAATCAAAATTTTAGAAAACTAGTGGAGGAGATATGTGATATTGTAGATGGCCCTGTTAGTATAGAAGCTATTAGTTTAGATAAAGATGACATAATCAAAGAGGCAAGAGAATTGTCTAAAATAGCTCCTAATGTTGTTATTAAAATCCCTTTAACAGAAGAAGGATTAAAGGCTGTTCGTGTTCTTTCAGGAGAAGGAATCAAGACAAACGTTACTTTATGTTTTTCACCTCTACAGGCCCTTTTGGCAGCAAAGGCTGGGGCAACCTATATTAGCCCCTTTGTAGGTCGGTTAGATGACATAAGTCATACAGGCATGGAACTTGTAGATCAGATAATAGGTATTTATGAAAATTATGGTTTTGAAACAGAAATTATAGTTGCAAGCATAAGAAATCCTTTGCATGTTCTGGAAGCGGCCCTTATAGGTGCTGATATAGCTACAATACCTTTTAAAGTACTTATACAATTGATCAAGCATCCATTAACAGATATAGGAATAGATAGATTTCTTAAGGATTGGGAAAAGGTAAAAATATAAATTAATAGTAAAGTAATAGTAAAGGGGGAATATTATGAAATGCCCAAAATGTGGGTATATAAGCTTTGATTACAATAATACATGCCCTCAATGTAATAAGGATTTATCAGAGGAAAAAAAAACATTTGGTATTATATCTTTTCCTCCATCTCCTGTAAATTGGTTGAGATTAGAAGATACTGAAATAAATTTTACCCATGGGGATGAATCTGTAATTGAAACTCTTGGTACTGATGAAGTAATAAAAGAAAATATAGAGTTAGAAACAGTAAGTTTGGATTCATTAGAAGTAGACTCAGAAGAAAAAGATAATGAAAACAAAGAAATAGAAATTGAGCCGCTTGATTTAAAAAATTTGGAATTACAGATGGCAACAAAAGAAAAGGGAAAAAAGCATAAAATTAAAAAAGAAGTTGAAGATATGGAATTGGAATCGATCAACTTAGAGTCCTTAAAGGTAGAAGAAAAAGTAGTAGAACATGAGGACGAAAATAATAAGCTAATAGAGCTTGAACCTATTGATCTTGAATCTTTAGAAATAGAGATTGAAGAAGATGAAAATGAAGATAAGCAATGAGGTTTATAGCTGATTTTCATATCCATTCACCATATTCGCGGGCTACATCTTCCCTTTTAAGTCTTGAAAATATTGCTAAATGGGCGGTAAAAAAGGGTATCTCTGTTATAGGGACAGGAGATTTTACACATCCTACATGGTTATTAGAATTACAAAAAAAATTAAAAGAAGGGGAATATGGTTTATATGAATTAGTTCCAACTATTTCAGATTTTGGAAACAGTTTAAAACCAAAATTTATTATATCTGGTGAGATAAGTTGTATATATAAGAAAAATAAAAAACTTAGAAAAATACATAACCTAATCCTATTACCTGATATAGAATCAGCTATAAAACTCAATGATAGACTAAAAAAAATAGGTAATTTAAAAGCAGATGGTAGACCAATACTCGGTTTAGATGCAAAAGATTTATTAGAAATTGTTTTAGATGTATGCTCTGAATCATTTTTTATACCTGCCCATATATGGACACCTTGGTTTTCGCTGTTTGGTTCAAAATCTGGCTTTGATAGCATAGAAGAATGTTTTGAAGATCTCAAAGACCATATATATGCCCTTGAAACGGGTCTTTCTTCTGATCCTCCCATGAATAGGCTTTTGTCTTGTTTGGATAAATATATCTTGGTCTCCAACTCTGATGCCCATTCTCTGGCAAAATTGGGCAGAGAAGCAAATATATTTGATACTGAGTTAAATTATAGGGCTATGATTGATGCTATGAAAAGTGGAAAGGGTTTTTTAGGAACTATAGAATTCTTTCCTGAAGAAGGGAAATATCATTTAGATGGACATAGAAAATGTAATGTATGCCTTTCTCCGGACAAAAGCATGGCTTTGAATAATATATGTCCTGTATGTGGAAATCCATTAACCATAGGTGTTCTTCATAGAGTATATGAGCTTGCAGATAGAAATGAACCTAAGTTGAGGAAGCCTTTTTATTCCTTAATACCTCTTAATGAAATTATTTCCGAAATAATGGGATATGGTCCGAACACTAAAAAAGTGAAAGATACTTATAATAAGCTCATTTTAAAGCTTGGATCTGAAATTGATATATTGATGGATATTCCACTAGAAGAAATAGAAAGAGAAGAGGGTGAATTGCTTGCTGAGGCTATAAAAAGAATGAGACTACAAAAAGTTATAAAAAGGCCTGGATATGATGGAAAATATGGAAAAATCAAATTATTTAATGAGGATGAAAAGGCTTTCTTTTTAAATCAATCACTTTTATTTCAGACAATTTTAGACTCAGAAAGAAAGAAAAAAGAATATAAAAGAGATAATGTCTCGATAATTTGTCGAGATAACATAAAAATTTTATCAGATAAAATCTCTTTCTCCCTTTATAAAAATCCCATTTTGGATTCTCTGAATTCTGAACAAAAAGAGGCTGTTCTTTATAATAAAGGACATCTTATAATACTTGCTGGGCCTGGTTCTGGTAAAACTCTTACCCTTACTCATAAAATTGCTTATATGATTTATGCAGGTTTGGCAAAATCAGATCAAATTCTTGCCTTAACGTTTACAAGAAAAGCGGCAGAAGAAATGGCATCCAGAATTAAAACTCTTATGGCCAATTTGGATATTCCAAGTGAATATATATGGATCTCTACTTTTCACTCCTTTTATATATGGCTTTTAAGAGAAAAAGGTGATCTGATAGGTATAAAAAAAGATTTTTCTATTTGTTCTGAAGAAGAGACAAAAGAAATAGTAAAAGACATATCTCCTAATAAAAGATATGCATCTAAGCTTTTGAAAGCACTTCCTTTTTTAAAAAGTATAGATTCCATAAAAGGTATTTATAAAATTGAACCAGAGATATTATCTCTTTTTAAGAGATATAAAGCCAAATTACATAGCTTCAATATGCTTGATATGGATGACTTGGAAAATATTGTCCTAAAAATATTAAATGATTTTCCAGAGGTTGCTTATGAAATTGCGGTTATGAAACCTTATATTTTTGTAGATGAATATCAGGATACAAATCTCATACAGGTAAATATACTCAAGACCATAGCAAATTCTGGTAAGTGTTATGTATGCGCTATTGGTGATCCTGATCAGGCTATTTATGGCTTTAGAGGAGCTAATAGAGACAACTTTTTTAGATTTATAAATGATTTTAAAGGAGCTAAACAGATCTCACTTATAAAAAATTATAGATCTGCCCCAGGGATATTAAAGGCAGCAGCATATTTAATAAATAAACCTCCTATGAAGTGTTCGGTAAAAGGTAGGGATTATATTATCTTGAATCCTTGTTCCACAGCCTCTGAAGAGGCAGAATCTATTGTTGAATATATAGAAAAGCTTATGGGTGGCATATCATATTTTTCCTTAGACAGTAAGAGAGTCTTGTCTCATGAGGGAGAGGAGGAACTTTCTTTTGGCGATATAGCTGTCTTGTATAGGATAAATGTGATAGGGGATAAGATAGAACAAGCTCTAAAAAGGGCAGGTATTCCTACTATAAGATCAGGTGAAATTCCTTTAAGAGAAGTTTATCCTGTAAATATTATTTATCGATTTTTACTTTATCTTTTACATAGAAATGAATTCTATTTTGAAAGATATAAAAAGCTTGCATTAAAGATGAAAATTCCGGTCATCCAAAATTTGGAAGTTAACCCTGACATAAAAGAACTGGTAGACAATATAATAGAAATTCACGATTTTGATTTATCAAGTGAATCTGGTGTAATGGCAATCAATAAAATCAAAGAATTAGCTTGTATATACAATTCTGATTTGCGCTCGTTTATAGATATTATAGCATTAGAAAGAGGTATAGATCATGTTCAACTCATGGGAAATAGGGTATCACTTATGTCTCTTCATTCATCCAAAGGTTTAGAATGGAAAATAGTCTTTATTATTGGTTGTGAAGATGGATTAATTCCATGCACAATGTTTGGTGATATAAATATAGAAGAAGAAAAAAGACTTTTTTATGTAGGGATGACAAGAGCTAAAGAACTCCTTGTCCTTTCGTATTCAAAGAAAAGAGAGATAAAAAAAAGGATTATACATACCAAGCCATCCCCTTTTTTGAAATATATTCCTAATGATCTTTTGATAAGATCTGATAAGAGAAGGAGATTTATGAAAAAAGAGCCTTCTCAGCTAAGTTTATTTTAAAAATGAAAGTTTTACTTATATATTCCTATCCTATTGAAAAACGCGTTTATTATGAGGAGGACATACAGGTCCCTCCTATAGGTATATATTATATAGGTGCTATATTAAAAGATAATGGATATAACGTAGATATACTGAATTGGTACAAAGAAGAAAATATAAAGCATATTGAACATATTTTAAGAGAGAAAAATCCTGATATAATAGGTTTTTCTGTATTAAATGCCAACAGATGGTCATCTATAGAGATTGCAGGAATAGCAAAAAAGATTAATCCTTATGTAAAAATTGTATTTGGAGGTCCTGGTGCTACCTTTTTATACAAACACATATTAAAAAATTTCCCTATTATAGATTATATTGTTATGGGTGAAGGAGAATATACTTTTTTAGAGCTTACCCAGTCTATTGAAATGGAGCGAAAAGATTTAAGTCATATAAAAGGTATAGCCTTTAGAAAAAAAGACAACATTATTTTAACAAAAAAAAGAGAATTAATATCTGATTTAGATTCTTTACCCATACCAGCAAAATATTTTACTTATCAACATGTATGTTCAAGCAGAGGATGTCCCTGGAATTGTTTATTTTGTGGTTCTCCAATGTTTTGGGGAAGAAAATTAAGATTTAGATCACCTAATAACTTTGTAGATGAGTTAGAACTTTTATATAAAAAAGGGATAAATTTTTTTTATTTCTGTGATGATAACCTAAGCATAAAAAAAGAAAGAATTATAGAGATTTGCAAACAAATTCTAAAACGAGGCTTAGATATATCATGGTATGCTATTTCCAGAGTAAGTTATGTAGATGAAGAGGTGCTTTATTGGATGAGAATGGCAGGATGCATACAAATTAGCTATGGAATTGAAAGTGGGTCAAAAGAGATACGAAAGATATTAAATAAACCTTTAAGTGATAAAGATATTAAAAATGCATTTCACCTTACTAAAAAATATGGGATACTTCCTAGAGCGTATTTTATATATGGATCTCCTACTGAAACATGGCATACTATAAAGGAGACTATTGCTCTTATGCATATTATAAAGCCGCTTAGTTGTGTATTCTATATCTTAGATATATTTCCAGGGACAGAACTTTATGAAAGGGTAAAAATGGCGCTTAAGTTGGATGAAGATATTTGGCTCAATAAGATAGAAGGGATAATGTACTGGGAACTTGATCCCAATCTCTCAGAAACCCTTATACTTGATTTTGGAAAAAAATTAAGAGAATCCTTTTATAAAAACCTATCCTCTTTTGTAGAATCAATTTCTCTTATAGATGAAAAAACCCTTTATCAAAAACATTCTGATTTTTGTTCCAGACTTGGCATGACTTTTAGTCATGGAGATTATTCAAAAATAGAATATATATCAGATAAATATAGTATAGCAGAAAAACTTTTCAGAATGTCTTTAAGATATGCTCCTAATCATAGAGCATATCTTGGACTTGGGGCAGTTTTACAATTTATGAAAAGATTTAAAGAGTCAATAAACATTTTGAATAAAGGGCTAAAACATTTTCCATCCAGTGAACAGCTTTATATATGTCTCGGTATAAACTATATGAATATAGGCGAGTTTAAAAAGGCTATTTCGTGTTTTAAGATATTATCCAATTCTACAGAAGCAAAAAGATATATAGAGATCTGTCGCAGAAATATCAACGATATCAATTAAATATAAGTCTTATATCTCCTCCTCCTGGAGATAAATTGGAATCTGGTTCTATTAATATGTTTATT
>CAZMNC010000114.1:0-1936 GCA_964567535.1 uncultured Desulfobacterales bacterium
GAACCTTGAAGCTATGCTTGCCCTTGTGGTAAGGGAGCTTTACTGTGGTAGGTGGAAAAAGAAAGTCTCTATTGTTGCTAAGGTCAAACATTTTCTCTACGTGCTTTTTGAGGAGAGGTTCGCTGATGAGTAGAGACACACTTTTCTTGACAGCCGCCCCTTTATGTGGAATTTTTCTCCCCCGCAGGGAAGACTCACTTTTTTAGGATAACACCCTTACATTCTTAAAGAGCTAGAGTTTAGATATAACTACAGAGATCAAAAATTATTTGATAAGATAATGCAAGCTATTAGAGATGGATATAATTGATAAATTACCAAAAGAATCATTACCCCCTAATAAGCAAGAAAACAATACAATTAAAATTAAATATGATATTTTGATATCGCGATTGTCAATGCTTTTCTAACTGATTTTCCTATCATATATCCTATTAAAGTATGTCCTCCAGCAGAAGTAAACTTTCCAGAATAACCAGATGAAATTATAATATTATCGGTACCTGTTCCAGTAGCTATAACATGAGGTGTATAACTACTCTTTATTTGCATATCCTGTAATACAGCAGACTTAGCTTCTGTAGCAGAAATTACAGCAGATGCAAGAGCTCCATCTGTTAATTTTTTGTTTGTAAATATCAGTATATTAATTGTTCCCACTTGTATCCATCCATTTTCTGTTTCAAGCCAACATCCTTTATCAACTCCAGCTCTTATTGCATTTCCGTGTACTCCCGCAGTTATTGCTACCCATATTATTAAATCTTTATGTATTTCTGTATGAAAAGCTATATTATCCATATCCACACTTGTAAAAAGTAAGCTGATATCCTCTGTCCTTAAAGCTATTTTTTTACAGAAACACCGTTTTAATATGAATGTATCTTTATAGATCTTCCAAAAAGAACTGTGTAAATAATAATTACCAACTATATCCACATTCCTAATACCCTCTAAAGTTGATAATACAAAGGTCTTTTTTGGAAATCTTACAAAAAAAACCTTTGCCTCAATATTATCACATTGTAATTCTATTATCTTAGCATCTATATAATTTATAGGCGCTTTTATAGATCTCATCATATGTTATTATTTTAATATGAGGTTTATTATAATTGATTTATATTTTTTAATTTATATTTCATATTTAATACCTATAAAAAAACTTCTTTCTGGCATAGGATAGCCTTTTACATATTCATAATCTTTATCAAACAGATTTCTGATTTCACCTTTAAGACTAAACTTTCCATATTTCTTTGTATGAAATATTTCTTTCTTAATAGTAAAATCAGCTACTGTAAATCCGCCTCTTTTTATTATAGGTGCAGGCCAACCTTTAGTCCAATCCTGAACTGTCTGCTCACCAGTATATGTAATATTTAGATTAGCAGTAATTCCATAAAATCCTGAAAAAGTAATCCCATAGTCTACATGTGAATCCGCAACATATAAAAGATCATCATCAGTACTTTCATCCTCAAATCTTGTAAGATAAACAAAGTTCACATAAGGCTTTAAACTAAAATTCCATCCAAAATAATTGCCTATATCATATGAAAAATTTCCTTCTACTCCTTCAACAACAGCACTCCCTGTGTTATTCCATGTCATGTATCCTGCTGGTGATGCTACCTGCTGAATTTTATCCTTAAATCGAGTATGAAAATATGTAAAGGAGGCTTCAATATAAGGATATAATACATCAACTCCCATTTCATAAGTCTCACTCTTTTCAGGGTCAAGATTTGGATTTCCTTTATACCTAGTTCCCCATACCATATAATTTGCAGCCATTTGATCTGCAGATGGCATCTTAAATCCTTCCCCATAATTTGCTCTGAGTTTTATATTATTTGTCAACAAATTTGCTATTCCAAATTTAGGTGACACATTACTATCATCTTCTTTTGTACCCTGACCTTTTTTCATCTTT
>CAZMNC010000115.1:0-27800 GCA_964567535.1 uncultured Desulfobacterales bacterium
CTATCTGTAAGTTTTGTTGCTATTTCTTTTTCTACATCTTTTTTTACACCATTCTTTATTACCATAGCTTGCTACATCAGTGGAAACTCTATCCAGAGTATATTTGATTATATATTTAAAGAGACTGGAAAAAATTATCCATTATGGTTTAAAGAAATTATTAAATCAATTTATTATATTATTCCAAATTTTGCCTTTTTTGATCTCACTCCTTATGCTGCATATTCTCTTAAGATAGACACTCACTCTGTAATTATAACTATCTTATATTCATTAACATATACAACTATTATGTTGGCTCTAAGTTGCACAATATTTTCTAAAAAAGATCTCTTATGAAAGATAAGCTTAGTGTTCATATAATTATACTAATTATTTCTATTATTATCTTTATAGTCCTGATGCCATTATTTGAAAAAGATATAAAAAAAAGGCCAATATATGAAAAATTAGGTTATATCCCTACTGGAAAAATTATGAAGATAATAGCAGGAGAATTTAGATGGTTTTTAGGAGAATATTATACATTTAAGGCAATAACATACTATGGAGATTTAGGTATAAAGGCCTTATCTGGGGAAAAAAAAGTAAAAATAGAGTATTATAACTTATATAAAATAATAGAAACGGCTATAATTTTAAATCCATATCATGAAGATTCATATTATTTTGC
This sequence comes from uncultured Desulfobacterales bacterium, assembly GCA_964567535.1. Classification (GTDB taxonomy): domain Bacteria; phylum Desulfobacterota; class DSM-4660; order Desulfatiglandales; family JALVZP01; genus CAZMNC01. The sequence continues at coordinate 674 of CAZMNC010000115.1, forward strand.
CCAAGCTATTTTTACCTGGAATATAGGGAGAATAAAAGAAGTTAACTCATTGCTTAGATACGTATTCCACTATAGAACATGGGATTTCAAGATCCCATTCTTTATGGGATTTAATTATAGCTACTTTCTAAAACAGTATGAAAAGGCTGCAATGTATTATAAAAAAGCTGCCGAAATTTCAGGAAATCCCTTCTTTACTGATTTGGCTATAAAATGTTTTTACAAAAGCGGACGCATAGAATTAGGAATATCTTTTTTAAGATATATGATTAAACATACTAAAAATAATACATTAAAAGAAACTTATGAAAAAAGATTAAAAAGATTAGAAGCAATACAAATTATAAAAGATGCTATTATGGAATATAAAAGAAGATTTAGAACATTACCTGCTGATATAAATAATTTGGTAACAAAAGGTATATTAGAAAAAATACCTAAAGATCCATTTGGAGGAAAATTTTACTTGGATAAAGAATGCAATATAAAAATCATCAATAAATAATCAAAAAAGAGGTCATATGGAAGAAATAGTCATAAAAATAATAGAATTACAAAAAATATATAAACAAAGATCAAAAAAAATAAATGCTCTTAAAGGAATTAATCTTAATATAAACAAAGGCGAAATATTTGGCTTTTTAGGGCCTAATGGAGCCGGTAAGAGTACTACAATTAAAATTATGGCAGGACTTATAAAACCTACTCAGGGTAAAGTATTAATAAATAATAAAAGATCTGAAAATCCAAACAGTAGAAGAAGACTTGGATTCTTACCAGAAAATCCTTCATTTATTGAAACTCTCAAGGGAAGAGAATTGTTATTACTTTCCGCTAAGATACATGGAATAATAGAACAGGATGCAAAAGAAAAAATTGATTATATACTAAAATTGCTCTCCCTATATGACGCAGCACAAAGAGAAATAAGAAAGTATAGCAAAGGTATGATCCAGAAAATAGGATTTGCATCATGTATAATCCACGATCCTGACATATTAATTCTTGATGAACCTTTAAGTGGACTTGATCCAATCGCAAGATATCAATTCAAAAAGATATTCAGAGATCTAAAAGATAAAGGAAAAACTATATTTTTTAGCTCCCATATTATACCTGATGTTGAAGATCTGTGCGATAGAATAGCTATTATAAATAAAGGCAAGTTAGCTATAATACTGGAAAGATCAGAAATAAAAAATTTAGAAGAAATATTTATAAATATTACACAACATGGTAAAATTTAAAAATTAGGGCGATTAGCTCAGATGGAGAGAGCATTGGCCTCCGGAGCCAAAGGTCGCGGGTTCGACTCCCGCATCGCCCTTTTTCTTATTATTTTAATAAATTTTCTATTATTTCAATGCCTCTTTTATGCCTACCAATAATGCTTATTTCTCGTGTTCTCTCATCTATTATTCCGAAATTTATCACTAAAGAATTATTCGGGAGGATCTCTGGCCAACGATCAGCCCATTCCATAATAACTATTCCATCCTTAAAAAAATATTCATCTAATCCAGCAGATAAAAAATCTGATTTATCTTTCAGTCTATAAGCATCTATATGAAATAATATAAATTTACCTTGGTATTCATTTACCAATGTAAAAGACGGGCTAGTGACCAAATCAGCAGGGATATTAAGTCCTAATGCTATTCCTTTAGTAAACCATGTTTTTCCACTTCCAAGTTCACCTGATAATGCCAAAATATCTCCTGGTCTTAAGAAAAGAGCTATCTTTTTTGCAAAAGATATAGTTTCATTAACAGAATGACTCAAAAATTTTACTTCTTTCATATCCTTTCCAAAATAACAATAGCAATTCCATATTCTCCTTCATCAGAGAGACTTATATGGATATTGTTCAAGCCATTTTCTTTGCATATTTTTAGACATTTTCCATATAATCTAAGATCTGGCTTCCCTGTAGAATGATGAAAAACTTCTATATCTCTCCATCTTATTCCTTGTCTCATTCCAAGCCCTATTGCTTTTGAAAAAGCCTCCTTAGCAGCAAATCTCATTGCAAAGGCATTAGCAGGTTTAGGTCTTTGTTTACAAAATGCTATTTCTCTTTTTGTAAAAACCTTACTTATAAATCTGTTTCCCCATCTATCTATAGTCCTTCTTATTCTCTCTATTCTTATAATATCGACGCCTATACCATATATCACTTTAGAAATCCCTAACTAATTCTACCATTTCTCTTACAGCCATCTCAAATCCAACATATATTGCTCTCGCCACAATGCTATGCCCTATACTATATTCCTCTATTTGAGGAAGTCTTTTAAATCTTTTGATATTCACATAATTCAAGCCATGACCTGCACTTATTTTTAATCCTAAAGAAGCAGCAATTTCTACCGCCTTTGCTATATTTTTGAATTTCTCTTCTTCCTCATCATCTGTGTTTGCTTCTGCATAATGACCTGTATGTATCTCTACTATATCAACACCGCAGTCCTTTGAAGCATTTATTTGTGTAGGATCTGGATCAATGAAAAAACTGACTTTTATTCCCGCTTTTCTCATTTCTTTCACTACTGCAGTATAATAGTCAACCTGTGCCAATACATTTAATCCACCTTCAGTAGTTAACTCCTCCCTTCTCTCAGGCACAAAAGTTACAATATCAGGTTTTATTTCTAAAGCAATATTTATAATCTCCTCTACAGCCGCCATCTCCATGTTTAATTTTGTTTTTATAGTCTGCCTTAAGAGTCTTAAATCTCTCTCATTTATATTGCGCCTGTCTTCTCTTAAATGACATATTATTCCATCTGCCCCAGCTAATTCAGCAATGCCAGCAGCTATAACAGGATCTGGTTCATTTATACCTCTGGCCTGCCTCACTGTGGCTACATGATCTACATTTACTGCAAGACGTGCCATCTTATTCTACCTCCCCCTTTATTTTTGATAATAATCTAATCTCTTCTTTTATCATTTTATCTGATTCATTCTTAGAACCTTCATGATCATATCCTAACAAATGCAGTATTCCATGAATTACAAGCCTATAAATAGTATCTTCAACCTTCTCCCCAAATTCTTCAGATTCTTTAATAGCTGTATCTACAGATATCACTATATCTCCTAACAAAGGTATACCCATCTGTTCTTCTTCCTTATTAAACATAGGAAAGGCTATAACATCTGTTGGTCCATTTCTATGCAAATAATATTTATTCAATTGAGCAATATAGTTATCATTCACAAATATGATACTAAGCTCTTTGTCCTGGCAATCCAAGTCTTTTAAGACCATTTTTATTTTCTGTCTTAGCAGACTTTTCTTTATCCCTGGTATCTGCTTTTCGTATTTGATCTGAATTCCCATTGGCCATCCTCTTTGCTTGAGTCCCTGGCGCTAATGGCTCAGGATATTCTATCCTATGATGAAATATACCACTAAGGGTTTTATTAAAACTGTGTGCTATTTTGTTAAGATCTTTAAGGGTCAATTCGCACTCATCAAGCTGTCCATCAGCAAATATTTTATTTATTATATTCTGAACCATTCCCTTTATACGGGCTGGATTTGGCTCAGAAAGACTTCTACACGCAGCTTCTACAGAATCTGCAAGCATAACAAGACCTGCCTCTTTTGTTTGTGGTTTTGGACCTGGATACCTAAAATCTTCTTCATTTACGGGACTACTCTTTTCAGATTTGCCAGCCTGTTCTTTTGCTTTTTCATAAAAGAATGAAATAAGACTAGTTCCATGATGTTGTTGTATTATATCAATTATCTCTTGTCCAAGTTTATGCTTTTTTGCAATTTCAACCCCATCTTTAACATGAGATATTAAAATAAGAGCACTCATAGAAGGAGCAAGCTTTTCATGTTTATTTTCAGTACCTATTTGATTTTCTATAAAATATAGAGGTTTTTTCATCTTGCCAATATCATGGTAATATGCCGCAACCTTTGCAAGTAAAGGATTTGCACCTATTTCATGAGCCGCTGCTTCTACCATATTACTTACTATTACACTATGATGATACGTACCCGGAGCACGCACCATAAGTTCCTGAAGCAAAGGTTGATCAAGACTTGCGAGTTCTAAAAGTTTTATATCTGTTGTATAACCAAAAATTGACTCTATCAATGGCTGCAAGCCAGTGGTTATTATTCCCACAAATATACCACCTGTGAATGCTGAGGCCACAGCTATAGACAACTCGGTTGATCCAGTTAAACCAAATATAGTCTCAACAGAGATAGCCAAAATAATGCTTAAAAGTCCTATCTTAAATCCTGTTTTTATAAAAATAATCCTTTCTCTACAATTTCTTACTCCATATGCAGCAAATAAAGAATTAATAAAAAAATAAACAAAATATTCTATATGACCGCCAAGAGCTATAGAAGAAAGAGTAGAAATTATAAAAGAAAAGCCTATTGCATAATCTATACCCAAGAATATAGAAACCAACATTGAGCCGCTGGCTACTGGAATAGCAAAAAGTAGTGCATTAGGAGAAAATCTCTGAAGTCCCCTTGAAAGTTCTTCTGCTGTTAGATTAATAAATATAAGCACAGTAAACAAAAAAAATAACAATAAGCTTGTAAATATAATATCCCTAACTTTGTGTTGTCTTTTAGTAATTACACTAATGAAATATATTATTCCCATAATAGAACAGATCAAAATAAACATTGCTAAGACTTTAGAAATTCCTTTTTTTCTATTTAAAATCTTATACTCAGCATTTAGCTTTAACAATTTATCAGAAGTTATTTTTTCTCCTTCTCTTACAAGCATTTCTCCTTTTTTTATTTTAAAATAGAAAGGTTTTACAGATCTTTTGGCGATCTCTTTCCTAAGTTCAGTTTCTCTACTGTTGAATGTAATATTTGGCTGTAACAACATAAAAGCTAATCTTCTGATAGCACTTATCAGCTCTGGATTTCCTATTTGTTTCTCCATATTTATTGTGTTTTTTATAATAATACTTTTTGCTTCCCTAATATCATAGAATTTATCCAAGTTATTTATTTTTGTTTCATTACCAGATATTATATTATGAACTATAATCCCTTTTATTATACGCTTCTTTAATATCTTTTTATCTGATACAATTCCTCTTTCTATTAAAGGGGCAAGTAAAGTTACTATTCTATACTCAATTTCTGGAGAAAATAATGCCCTCATAAATACATCAAAAACTTTATCATCAGGGGTTACATATAAAGTCTCGAAAAAATTTTTTTTAAGCCTAATAATTTCTTCTTTTGATAAAATTTCTCCTGATAACTTATTTCTTATATTTTCAAAGGCTTCATGTATCCTGCTCAGCATATGAGAAGCTGTGGGATCAAAATCATATACATCTTTTACTTTTCTTACCGCTTCTTCTTGAGACTTCTCAGTAAGTTTTTTGTTCTCTACAAGGAAATCGCAAGAAGCCTTAATGTTCCTATCCGCTATATCTCCCACATGATATATCCTTGGATGAGTTAATATGTTAGGATACATAAGTACAGAGATAATAGCACTCATAAAAACTATTATTAATCCATCTATCAAATAAGGATATAAAGAAGATTCTTTTGGTTTTTCTTTACCTATAGACGGAGGCTTTATATCCTCCTTTTTTTTGGATCTTAGTTTAAACATTGTTTTTAATCTTAAAGACTATCGTCATTTTTCTCAGCATTTTCGTATGCCTGTATTATTTCTTGAACCAAAGGATGCCTTACTACATCATCTTTGGAAAAATAAACAAATCTTATGCCCTTTATATCTTTAAGTATATCTATAGCTCTTTGAAGACCCGATGTCTTGCCTTGAGGTAAGTCTGTCTGAGTTATATCTCCTGTTATAACTGCCTTTGAACTAAAACCAAGTCTTGTGAGAAACATCTTCATTTGTTCATGGGTAGCATTTTGGGCCTCATCTAATATTACAAAAGCATCATTTAATGTCCTCCCTCTCATAAAAGCTAATGGGGCAACCTCTATTGTCCCTTGCTCAAGTAATCTAGCAGCATTTTCAAAATCCATCATATCATGAAGAGCATCATAAAGAGGCCTAAGATAAGGATTCACCTTCTCATATATATCACCAGGAAGAAAACCTAATTTTTCTCCTGCTTCAACAGCAGGTCTTGTTAATATTACCCTATTTATCTGTTTTTTTATAAGTGAAGCTATAGCCATTGCCATTGCAAGATAAGTTTTTCCAGTTCCTGCTGGACCTATACCAAATACAATATCATACTTTCTTATGGTCTCTATATATATCTTTTGATTTATGGTCTTCGGTGTTATTATTTTTTTCTTTGAAGAAACAAATATTTCATCTTTGAATATCTTTTTTAAATCCATATCTGGGTCATTACTGAGTATCTTGATAGCATAATCTATATCAGTTAAATAAACAGGATAATCTGCCTTTATTAAATCCACAAGCCGCATTATTACGTTTTCAGCCAGATCTATTTCCCAACTATAGCCTCGTATTATTATAACATTTCCTCTTACATAAAAAGCAACACCAATACGATCTTCAAGAAGCTTTAAATGGGTATTCTTTTCACCACAAAGATACCTAAAAATCTCATGATCAGTTATTGTAATCTTCCTACTTACTATATCTGCCTTATCTGTTAATAATGACTTTTTCATATTCCTCACCTTATTGCTCAAAATTTTTAATTTTTATATTTTAGTAAATTATAGATCTTTTTTGTATATAAATTTGGCATGTCATGTTCATATTCATATGCCATAATAGCCAATCCTTTAGCAGGCAATATCAACATTGACAAAAAATATAAATTACTAAAAAGGCAGTAAGTATAGGAGTTTGATATATAGATTAGATATCCAATCTAAAAAAGAATTTAGATCTTGCATCAAAATGTTATCTAAAAGATATAATATTATTATTGGTGCTGGTGGTGATAGTACATTCTCAGATTTAATTAATTCGATTAATTTATTAAATAATATTGTTGGTTATATACCCATAAGAACAGGCAATGTTTTACGTCATGCATTAAATTACCCTTCTTCTATTACAGTATCTGCAGTTAGAATAAAATATGGGAATATACATTATTCTAATATTATTTATTATTTATTATTACAAAAATCGGGATATGGATTAATAATATCTGGCGGATCTGAGATGGAAATACTTTCATAATATCAAATATATAATATATTAAATTTAAAACTTAGCTATATGGAGACCACTTTAAAAAATTTATATATATAGAGCACATCAAAAAAATAAAAAAGGCAACAAATATTCTAATAACAAAACATCCATATTATATGGGTATGGCATAAAAATAATGTCCTATGCTAAACTTCACGATAATCTATTACAGATAGGAATTTTTCCTGATGGAATCCTAAATATTATAACTATAATAATTTTAACTTTAGGTAACACTATAGGGACACATTATTCAGGCTCATCTCTATTAATAATATTTGATGGCTATATTAAAATTCAAATAGATGGAAATTTAGCAGTATCTTTTAAAGCCATAAAAATAAAATTATTGAAAAAAGCCTTAAAAATAATATTTTAATTTCAATATGAAGCAAAAAAATATAAAACTTGTAATATGTTATGATGGAACTAACTATCATGGTTGGCAAATTCAAAAAAATAAAGCCACTATTCAAGGCATAATTGAATCCAAATTAAAATTTATAATAGGAGAACAAATCAGGATAATAGGCTCAGGCAGAACAGATGCTGGTGTTCACGCTATAAGTCAAGTGGCAAACTTTAAAACTTATTCAGAAATTGAGCCATTTAATTTAAAAAAAGCTCTAAATTCTTTACTTCCAGAAGATATATATATAAAAAACGCAGAATATATATCCCTTGATTTCCATGCCAGATACTGTGCAATATCAAAGACATATGAATATAGAATATTAAATAGAAAAGAGCCAGATATCTTCAACAGAAGATATCAGTGGCATATTATGCCATATTTAGATATAGAAAAGATGAGAGAGGCCTTGTATTTGATAATAGGAACCCATGATTTTTCATCATTTAAATCATCAGGTAGCTCTGTATCTAATCCTATAAGAACAGTATTTAAAGCTGAAATATCATCGCATGATTCAAATTCGATCATTAAGATAAGTATAGAAGCAAACGGTTTTCTAAGACATATGGTCAGAAATATTGTGGGTACTATTGTAGAAGTAGGATATGGAAAAATAGATATCAATGATTTTAAAAAAATATTTTTTTCATGTGACAGGAAACTTGCAGGCAAAAAAGCACCTGCATCAGGATTATTTTTACAAAAAGTAAAATATTGATTTAACCTTTTATATCCTCTGCGTCTTTTAAAGACGAAAGTATGGTGTTATAAACAAGCTTCCATGTCTCTTCAAAAGAAGAGACAGAAAGTCTTCCCATTTCAATAAATTTCACAATTATTTCCTTTGCAGCCTTTAAAGCTATTTCTTTTTCGTCCTTCATAGCTATATACTTTTAAAAATTTTTCTCGCTTCTCCTGCTGGAAGGAAGAAGGCCACCTCAAAAACCAGCAAGAGAAGCCTTTTAGGAAGAACCCTATAAAGCCCTCCCTATTGTGTCTGCACAATCTCTATTAATTCTAAATCAAAAATTATCATATTTCCAGCCAAAGGATGATTAGCATCAAGAATCACAGTATCATCTGTTATATCTGTAACTACTAAATTTATATATCCTCCATCAGGATGTTGCATCTGAAGATTTTGGCCTATAAAAGGCTCTATGTCCTTGGGAATAGAGCTCTTATCTACTTTGAATACCAATTCTTCATGTCTTGGTCCAAAGCCATCTTCTGGTGAAACCTCTACTGTCTTTGATTCTCCAACTTTCATCCCAATCACGGCCTTTTCAAGACCTGGAATAACACTGCCATCACCAACCTTAAATTGAAATGGAACATGACCCTTTGAGGACTCAAACACATTTCCATCTTTTAATTTGGCAGTATAATGGATTTTAACAGTATCCCCTTGTTTTACTACCCTTTCCATAAAAACCTCCTTAAAAAACTTTATTTTTATTAATCCCCAGCCGATATTAAGGCATGAGAATTCAAACAAGAACTATCTTATAGGCAGGACACCTCACAAGAATAAAATCAATATTCAAAATATCATTAAAATATTTTAAATTCAAGCAAAATATTTTTTGCAATCTTTAACAATTGAGTCTACAAGATTAGAAACAGTATATCTTTCTGGCATAATATTGATTGAAAGACCTGTTTTTTCTATCACATTCCCAGTTACTGGACCTATACAAGCTATTTTTGTACCATTTAAAAAATCTCTTATTTTTTCTATATCTTCATCAATATTCATTAATTTCAAAAAATTTTGAAATGTGGAAGGGCTTGTGAAAACAGCAATATGAATATCCTTATTCAAAAACATTTTTTTTACATATTCTATGTAATCACCATGAATATTCGGTAATACATTTTTGTACACAGGAACAATATCAACCTCTGCTCCCATCTGTTCAAGTTTTGTTGGAAGATAATCTCTTGCTTTTTCTGCCCTTGGTAGAAGAAATCTCTTTCCCTTTATCTCTATATTTGAAATATATGAAACAATGCCTTCAGCCCTATATTCCTTTGGGACAAAATTTATATTAATATACATATCTTTTAATGCCTGCGCTGTCTTCGGACCTATTGCCCCTATTTTTATACCTTTTAAGTCCCTAATATCATTTCCTAACTCATGAAATCGAGAGAAGAAAAATTTTACTCCATTCTTGGAGGTAAATATTATCCAATTATAATTTTTTATATTTGCAATAGCTGAATCACATAAATCCCATTTATCAGGGGGAACAATATTTATTGTAGAAAATGGAATACAGAATGCTCCCATATCTGTTAATAGTGACATAATTTCGTCTATTTGTTCTCTGGGTCTTGTAATAAGAATCCTCTTTCCAAAAAGAGGTTTCTTTTCAAACCAAAGGAGCTCTTTCCTAAGATTTACCACATTTCCAATAATGATTATAGCTGGAGGTTTCACTCCCCTTTTTTTTGCTATTATATCCATTTCAATCAGCTTACCTTCGACTATATCCTGATCAGGAAGAGTTCCATTACATATAATAGCAAAAGGCGTTTTATAAGACATTCCATTTTCTAATAGTCTTTCTTTTATCTTACGTATATTAGCCACTCCCATAAGTATCACAATAGTACCTGAGACAGGAATCCTACTCCAAGGAATACCAGAATCTACTTTTTTAGGATCCTCATGACCTGTTAAAAAGGTAACAATTGAAGCATACTGCCTATGGGTTAATGGAATTCCTGCATATGCTGGAACAGCTGCAGCAGAAGTTACGCCTGGAATTATTTCGAACTCTATATTATGCTCAAATAATGTTTGAGCTTCTTCCCCTCCACGTCCAAATATAAAAGGATCCCCACCTTTTAATCTAACTACATTCAAGCCTTCTTTTGCCAATTCTACAAGGAGTTTACTTATAGAGGCTTGATCCATAGTATGTTTTCCACTCTTTTTTCCAACATATATCAATTTTGCCTGATGATTCACACATGCCAACAATAAAGGAGTTGCTAAATTATCATACACCACTACATCTGCATTTTCTAAGATTTGTCTCCCTTTTACTGTGATTAAAGCAGGATCCCCTGGTCCCGCTCCAACAAGATACACTTTACCTTTATTCATAAATACCCCTCAATATATCTTTCGCTCCTTTATCAAATAACCTGTGAGCAAGCTTTCTTCCTAAATCTTGTGGATTATTTATATCCCCAGTTAGCATATCTAATAAATATTTTTCTCCTATTATATCAGAAACCATACCCTTTATAATCAATTTATTATCTTCAATCTTTGCATACCCTGCTATTGGTATCTGACAGCCTCCCCCAAGTTCTTTCAAAAAACTTCTTTCTGCCTTTACACATATTTCTGTCTCCCTATGATTCATAAAAAAAAGCAATTTTTTAAGTAGTTCATCGTCCCGCCTTATCTCGATTCCTAATGACCCTTGCCCAACAGCAGGTATCATTATATCTTCAGATATAATTTGAGTAATATTGCTTTTCAAGCCAAGCCTTACAAGTCCAGCAGCAGCAAGTATAATACCATCAAAATCTCCTTTATAAAGCTTTTTCAATCTGGTATCCACATTACCTCTTACTGGTACAACCCTTATATGAGGATATAAAAATCTTAATTGAACTTGCCTTCTTAGACTACTGGTCCCTATTTTTGCTCCTTCTGGTAACTGTTTGATATTATTAAAATAAACAGAAATAAAAGCATCTAATGGGTTTTCTCTTTTAGGATAAATTCCTATTTCCAAACCGTCTGGCAATTCAAAAGGCACATCTTTCAAGCTATGAACAGCCATATCAATTTTTTTCATTAAAAGAGCGCTTTCTATTTCTTTTACAAAAAGGCCTTTTCCTCCAATCTTGTTAAGAGGAGAATCTAATATTTTATCCCCTTTTGTTTTTATTTTTACAAGTTCTACATCTATGTCTTTATGTCTTAACTCTATCTGCCTTTTTACCCACATGCTTTGGGCAACAGCCAGTTTGCTTCCTCTTGTACCTATCCTCAGTCTCATCTTTTAAACAAGATAGAACATATAAAAACAGAGGCCATAATACCAGCAATATCTGCTGTAAGACCTGCAATAAGAGTATGCCTTATCTTTTTTATCTTTACCGCCCCAAAATATACAGCGATCACATAAAATGTTGTCTCTGTAGAGCCCTGAAGTGTTGAAACAAGATAACCAATATAACTATCTGGCCCAATAGATGGATTTTTTATTATAGACGCCAAAACAGCATAAGCACCTGATCCAGAAAGAGGTCTTAATATTGCCATAGGAAGTGCCTCTGCTGGAAGCCCAATTTTACTTGTAAAAGGCCCAATTAGATCTATCATCGCACCCATAGCCCCACTTGCCTGAAACATACCCACAGCTATAAGTATAGCTACTAAATACGGGATTATGTTAATAGCCACATTAAATCCGTCTTTGGCACCTTCTACAAACACTTCATAAATTTTAACCCTTTTTATCATACCATACCCTAAAAATCCTATAATTAGGGAAGGGATTATCCATGGAGATACAGATTTTCCATATAGAATTGCAATAGGAACCAAAGAAAGCACAAAGATTATTGCACATATACTTATCCATATAGGATAACCATCATCACGGTAATAGTTAGCAGAAACATCATTGTTTTTTAATATTTTGGCCTCAGGTTTAGAGCTTTTTTTAAAAAATCTGGAATAAAATTTCGCAGCAAAAATTGCAGTAACAGTAGAACATGTAGTAGCAAATAAAGTAGTAGGAAGGATGGCAGCAGGGTCAGATGAGCCACAAGCCGCCCTTAAGGCTATTACCCCTGTTGGAAGTACTGTAAGACCTGAGGTGTTTATTGCCAAAAAAAGGACCATTGAGTCTGTAGCTTCATCTGGATAAGGATTAAGTTTATTTAAATCCTGCATTGCTCTTATACCAAATGGAGTAGCAGCATTTCCAAGACCAAGAATATTTGCTGATATATTCATTATCATACTTCCCATTGCTGGGTGATCAGGAGGAACCTCTGGAAATAATCGGACCATAATGGGTCGCACAAGCTTAGATATAGTATTTAATATACCTCCTTCCTCAGCCACTTTCATTAGACCTAAAAAAAGAGTCATAACTCCGATCAGCCCAATAGATAAGTCAACAGCATTTGAGGCAGAATTAATAATAGCCTTTGATAATGCAGGAATATTATGGTGACATATAGCACTAAAAAAAGAGATACACACTAAAGCAAAAAATATAGTATTCATTAGTTCTTTGCTTTCTTGTAAAGTTTTAGGCATCATGATAATATATAATTTCTTAAAAATAAATCTTTTTTGGGAGGTTTGATTTGAATCAATTTTCTAAAAATCTTGCTATTTGGCTTATCATATGTCTCATGATGGTGGCCCTTTTTCATGTATTCAACAAACCATCAGGCAAGATCACAAATATAAGCTATAGCGATTTTATTAATATGGTAGAAAATGGATCTGTTGTAGAAGTAACTATAAGAGGAAACAACATATCTGGAGTATCTGTACAAGGGCCATTTAGAACTTATGCACCAAGAGACCCAGATCTTATAAGATTACTTAGGAAAAAGGGGGTAAAAATAACAGCAAAACCTGCTGAAGGTAACTCATGGGTGCAAATTCTTTTATCATGGATTCCTATGCTTCTGCTTATAGGTGTCTGGATATTTTTTATGCGACAGATGCAAGTAGGAGGTGGAAAAGCCCTTTCTTTTGGAAAAAGTAGAGCAAGACTTATAAATGAGTCTCAAGAAAGAATCACTTTTGATGATGTAGCAGGCATAGATGAAGCAAAGGAAGAACTGCAAGAAGTAGTAGAATTTCTAAAAGATCCCAAAAAGTTTACAAGACTTGGCGGTAGAATACCTAAAGGTATATTGCTTGTGGGATCTCCCGGAACAGGCAAAACATTACTGGCAAAAGCTATCGCGGGAGAGGCAGGAGTTCCTTTCTTTAGTATAAGTGGTTCTGATTTTGTAGAAATGTTTGTTGGAGTAGGGGCTGCCAGGGTTAGGGATCTTTTTATACAAGGAAAAAAAAATGCCCCTTGTATAATATTTATTGATGAAATAGATGCTGTAGGCAGGCATAGAGGAGCTGGTCTTGGCGGAGGTCATGATGAAAGGGAACAAACTTTAAATCAGTTATTAGTTGAAATGGATGGATTTGAATCCAATCAAGGGGTTATAGTAATATCTGCTACTAACAGACCAGACATACTTGATCCAGCCTTATTAAGACCGGGACGTTTCGATAGACAGATAGTAGTCCCAGTACCTGACATAAAAGGACGAGAAGAAATATTTAAAGTTCACCTTAGAAAAAAACATATTTCAGATGATGTGGATATATCTATACTTGCAAGAGGAACTCCAGGTTTTACTGGAGCAGACATAGAAAATATGGTAAATGAGGCAGCTCTTATTGCGGCGAGAAAAGGCAAAAATAGAATAGAAATGGAAGACTTTGAAGAGGCAAAGGATAAAGTCATTATGGGTATAGAAAGAAAGAGCATGATAATAAGTGAAGAAGAAAAAAAGATTACCGCATATCATGAATCAGGACATGCACTTATAGCCAAATTACTTCCAAATACTGATCCAATACATAAAGTTACTATAATTCCAAGAGGAAGGGCATTAGGAATAACACAACAACTTCCTGTAGATGAAAAACATACTTACTCAAAGGATTATCTGATCTCAGGTTTATGTGTACTTTTAGGAGGTAGAGCCGCAGAGGAACTTGCATTAAATACACAAACTACAGGAGCAGAAAATGACTTGGAAAGAGCTACAGAAATAGCAAGAAGAATGGTATGTGAATACGGTATGAGTGATACCCTTGGTCCAATTACCTTTGGTAAAAGAGAAGAGCAGATATTTTTAGGAAAAGAAATAGCTCGACATAAAGATTATAGCGAACTTACCGCTCAAAAAATAGACGAAGAAATAAGAAGAATAGTAATAGACGCATATGATAAAACCTGTACACTTCTTAAAGAAAATATAGATAAATTGGATCGTCTTGCCAAAGCTCTATTGGAAAAGGAGACACTTAATGCAAAGGAAATAGACGAGATTGTATTTGGAAAAGAGGCTCAATCTACATGAACCTTTTATTAAGATGGAAACATTATCGTTTAAATCTTAAAGAACGTACTCATATAATGGGAATACTTAATGTTACTCCGGATTCCTTCTTTGATGGAGGAAAGTATTTAGATAAAAATAAAGCAATAGAACATGCTATAAAAATGGCGCAAGAGGGAGCAGATATTATTGATATAGGTGGTGAATCAACAAGGCCATATTCCAGAAGGATATCTACTGATGAGGAAATGGAAAGAGTAATTCCTGTTATAGAAGAATTATCAAAATATATAGATATACCTATAAGTATAGATACATATAAAAGTCAAGTTGCAGAAGAGGCTATTAGAGCTGGGGCATCTATAATAAATGACATTAGTGCTTTCAGATTTGATCCTAAGATGCCAGAGGTAGCAGCAAAGGCTAATATCCCTGTAATTTTAATGCATATGAAGGGAAGACCTGAAAATATGCAAAATAATCCTGTTTATAAAGATATAATGTCTGAAATTATATATTTTCTTAAACAGGTAAAAGAACAAGCAATAAATTACGGGATAAAAGAGGAATATATAATAATAGATCCTGGAATAGGATTTGGAAAAAGTATTGAACACAATTTAATTATTATAAAACATCTTTCCAGTCTGTCTGTACTTAATTCTCCTATTTTAATAGGACTATCAAATAAAGCATTTATTGCTCATATTGTTGGAAAAGAGTGTGCACAAAGAGAAACAGGCACAATGGCAGCTATAGCATGTGCGGTAATGAATGGAGCCAATATAATAAGAGTACATAATGTAAAAAAGGCTTTAATAACAGTAAAAATAGTTGATTCTATAAAAAGAGGCAAATATGCTGTTATGCATTGATGTGGGAAACTCCAATATATCAATAGGCTTAGCAGACAAGGAACAACTGATAAATCAATGGAGAATGAGAACTGATCCTAATATAACTTCTGATGAGCTATGGATGTTCCTATCGTTTATATTTAATGAAAAATGCAAAAATAAAAATAATATTGAAATTATTATTTCATCCGTAGTTCCACCCTTAGATGAAAAAATAAAGGATATTTGCATAAAATATTTAAAAAAAGATCCATTTATGGTCACTCCTGAAGTAAAACTGGGCATATCTATATCATATGAAGACCCAAAAGCTCTTGGAACTGATAGAATAGTGAACGCAGCGGGAGCATATGCAAGATATAAAAAAGGGATAATAATCGTTGATCTTGGCACAGCAACTACATTTGATTATGTGTCCTCAGACGGGGTTTATATAGGTGGGGCTATTTCCCCTGGAATTATTACTTCTGCTAATGCATTATTTAAACATGCTCATAAGCTGCCAAAAATAGTTAAATTTTATACGCCAAAGAGTGTACTTGCCAAAAATACAATAGATAGTATAAATACAGGAATAATATATGGCTATGCATGTCTTGTAGATGGTATGATAGAAAAAATAAAAACTGAAATAGGAGATACACAAATTGTAACCATAGCAACAGGTGGTCTCGCCCATCTTATAAAAGAAGTAAGTAAGGGTATAGATATAGTGGATAAAACTCTAACCCTTTATGGCCTCATTGAAATATATAATCTGAATAGGAAAAAATGATAACAGAACAGCCCTGGTTTCCACAAATAATGCGGCCAAGTCGTTATATTGGTAATGAAATAAATATAGTCCGAAAAAATCCCAATGATGTAGAAATATCAATAGCCCTTGCTTTCCCTGATGTTTATGAAGTAGGAATGTCACATGTAGGATTAAAAATTTTATATAATATCCTAAACAAAGAAGAATGGATATATGCAGAACGAGTATTTTCTCCATGGATAGATTTAGAAAAAAGCTTAAAACAGCATGGCATACCATTGTTTAGTTTAGAATCTGGAAGGCCTTTATATGAATTTGATATATTGGGTTTTAGCCTTCAACATGAATTATGTTATACAAATATATTGACCATATTATCTCTTTCTAATATACCCTTTTTTTCTGAGCAACGAGATAAAAAACACCCTCTTGTTATTGCTGGAGGACCAGCATGTTTTAATCCTGAACCAGTAGCACGATTCTTTGATATAATAATTATAGGAGATGGAGAAGAGGCTTTACTTAATGTATGTAAAACAGTTAGAGAATTTAAGTCTAAAAAATCTGGCACAAAAGATAGAGATGCTATATTTAATGCCCTTAAAAATATGCCAGGCATTTATATACCATCCTATGGATTACACCACGTAAAAAAAGCTACTATTTCCAATTTAGATAATTATCCTTATCCTGATGCCCCGATAGTTCCTTTTACAGAACTTATACATGATAGATTATCTGTAGAAATATTCAGAGGATGTGGAAATGGATGTAGGTTTTGTCAAGCAGGTTTTATATACAGGCCAATAAGAGAAAGAACTCCTTATTCAATTATTGAAAAAACAATAACTGGTCTTAAAAAAACAGGTTATGAAGAAATATCTCTACTTTCTTTAAGTTCAGGGGACTATACTTGCATAAAACCATTACTTATAAAACTTATGGATATAATAGCCGACAAAAAGGTTGCTATTAGTCTTCCATCATTAAGAATAGATTCTATGGATTCCGCGCTTATCGAACAGATAAGAAGGGTGAGAAAAACAGGATTCACATTAGCTCCTGAAGCAGGGAATGAACGTCTTAGAAGAGTGATAAACAAAAATATATCAGATAATGATATATTTAAAACTGCAAGTTTAATATATAAAGCTGGATGGAGATTAATGAAGTTATATTTTATGATAGGACTTCCTACAGAACGAACAGAAGATATTACGGATATAGTAAAAATATCAGAAGATATTGCAAGATATTCTAAAAAAAGAAGTAAGGGTAGCAGATTAAATATAAGCATAGCTACGTTTGTGCCTAAACCTCATACTCCTTTTATGTGGGAATCTCAAATAAATATAGATGAGGCAAAAGATAAAATTTTTATGATAAAAGATCGTATAAAAAAGAGCTTTATAAGAGTCAAATGGAACCAACCAGAATTAAGCTGGTTAGAAGGCATATTCTCAAGAGGGGACAGAAAACTCTCTGACGTAATAATATCTGCATGGAATATGGGAGCAAGATTTGATTCTTGGGGAGATATATTTAAAAAAGAAATATGGGAAAAGGCATTTCAAAAAAACGACATAGATCCAGAATCTTATCTCAAAAAAAGACAAATAGATGAACCTCTACCATGGGACCATATAGACTGTGGTGTAAAAAAATCATTTTATTTAAATGAATTGAAAAAGGCTTACAAAGGCATAATAACTGAAAACTGCAAAAATATGTGCAATAATTGTGGGGTATGCAATACAGATATAGTACCTATAATATGTGAAAAGTACAACTTAGACAATATTAGTATAGACAATAAACAAGAAAAAATAAATATAGTAAAAAAATATAGAATCGTTCATACTAAAATAGATATTGCAAGATATTTAAGCCACTTAGAAATGGTGAGATCAATTATAAGAGCACTAAGAAGAGCAAATATAAATTTGTTATATTCTCAGGGATTTCATCCAATGCCAAAAATATCTTTTTCTCAGGCTCTTCCAGTTGGAATAGAAAGTATGCATGAGATAATGGATATACAAGTGAAAGAAGAAATAAACATATCTGAGACAAAAAGATTACTTAATAAAGAATTACCAAAAGGTATAAGAATATTGTCAATGTATGAAGTTCCGCTAAAAAGCAAAATTATTCCAAAAGAGAGTCATTATATGATAATTGTAAAGGATGGATGTATGAAAGAAGGTTGTTTAGCAGAATTTGATGGATTTAAACAATTTTATGTAAAAAAAAGACAAAAAGACATAGATTTAAAAAAAATTGTAAAAAAGATATGTATAGAATCTAATGATAGGATAAAAATAATTATAAAACATGGGACAGGCAATGAAATAAAGGCATCTGAAATAGCTAAAAATGTATTTGAACTTGAAGACTCAGATATACTAAAAATAGTAAGAATGAGGCAGGTGATATGATTGGCAAACGAATTAATTATAAATTACAGGCCATATGAAACAAGGGTTGCACTTTTAGAAAATGGAAAATTAGCTGAACTTTATATAGAAAGGAAGAATTCAATAGATATTCTGGGAAACATCTATAAAGGGAAGGTTGTCAGAGTGTTACCGGGAATACAAGCAGCATTTGTCAATATAGGTCTCGAAAGAACAGGCTTTTTATGTTTACAAGATTTGAGTGAATACGAACATAATAATGGTTCTCTTTCAATAGAGGATCTATTATATGAAGGCCAAGATATAATGGTTCAAGTGGCAAAAGAACCTACAAAAAACAAAGGAGCAAGACTTACAACAAATATAAGTTTACCTGGAAGAAGATTAGTGCTTATGCCTTTCAGTAGACATATAGGTATATCACGAAAAATAAAGGACAAAAATGAAAGAGAACGATTAAAAGAGATAATAGAAGAAATAAGACCTAAAGATATGGGTATAATTATCAGAACAATAAGTAAAGGTGCGACAAAAGAAAAACTTAAAACAGAAATGGAATTTTTATTAAAGGTTTGGGAAAATATAAAAACAAAAGCTCAGAGAAATTCGGTTCCTATTTTACTTTACAAGGAATTATCCATTACATTGAAAGCGGTTAGAGATTTATTCACAATGGAAGTAGACAGACTAATAATAGATTCATTCGAAGAATATACTGCTCTAATGAGTTTTATTAATAGTTTTGCGCCTGGCTTAAGGTATTCTATTGAATTTTATGAAGAATCTGGCTCAATATTTGAGCATTATGGAATAGAATCTGAAATATTAAAGACACTGCAAAGAAGAGTATGGCTAAAATCGGGAGGATATATAGTAATAGAACAAACAGAGGCATTAACAGCCATAGATGTAAATACAGGAAGTTATGTTGGAGAAAATAATCCAGAAGAAACAGTACTAAAAACTAACCTCGAAGCAGTAAAAGAGATTGCATATCAAATAAGGCTTAGAAATATAGGTGGCTTAATCGTAATAGATTTTATAGATATGAACAAAAAATCCAATAGGGACAAAGTCTTTAACGCACTTAAAGAAGCCTTTAATAGAGACAAAGCAAAAACAAATATTTTGTATATATCAAGCCTTGGATTAGTGGAAATGACAAGAGAAAGAACAAGATCTGATTTAAGAGGTTTTTTGGCAGAAACCTGTCCTTATTGTTCAGGACGAGGGCTTGTAAGATCTCGACAAAGTATATCCTATGAAATTTTTAGAGAATTAGAGAGGAAAAGAAATGCTATTGGAAACGATAAAATCCATGTATTTGTTCATCCTGATGTAAATCTCTTTATTAAAGAATATGAGCAAAATAATATAAAATACTTGGAGAACACTTTAAATAGAAAAATTGTGTTCATACCTAAAAATGATTTGCATATAGAAAAATATGAGATTGTCTCTTGACCTTTTTGATTAAATGACTTAAAAATTTCTTAAATGCCTGGGTGGCGGAACTGGCAGACGCATGGGACTTAAAATCCCATGGGGCTTTGTCCCCGTGC
The DNA here is from genome assembly GCA_964567535.1 of uncultured Desulfobacterales bacterium. Classification (GTDB taxonomy): domain Bacteria; phylum Desulfobacterota; class DSM-4660; order Desulfatiglandales; family JALVZP01; genus CAZMNC01. The sequence goes on from CAZMNC010000115.1 coordinate 20,988, forward strand.
GGGTTCGATCCCCGCCCCAGGCATTGATTTTATTATGACAGCTGATATAGATATTAAAAGGATATATCAGAGCATTCAAAAGTTTTCCACTTTATCTGTATTAGTAATTGGAGATCTTATATTAGATGAATATATTTATGGTGATGTTGAAAGAGTCTCTCCTGAGGCTCCAGTTCAAGTAGTAGATATAAAACATAAATCTAATACTCTTGGTGGAGCAGCTAATGTAGCATATAATCTTATTAACTTAGGGGTAAAGGTTTATGTAAGCGGGATCATAGGCGATGATAATAATGGCAATATATTAAAGAATGAATTAAAAAAACAGAACATAAATTTTGAAGGTGTTTTTATAGACCCTCTCAGACCTACAACAAAAAAGACAAGGATAATAGCATCTGGACAGCATATATTACGACTTGATTATGAATTAAGAAAACCTATTTCGCTACACACAGAAAAACTAATTATCCAATATATAATAGATAATTCCTTAAAATTTGATTCTGTAATCATATCAGACTATGCAAAAGGGGTGGTTACAAACAATATAATATCCAGTTTAGTGGATACATTAAAAGGTAAGCCAATATTTGTAGATCCTAAAGGTAAAGACTTTACAAAATATAAAGGAGCAACAGCTATAACACCTAATAAAAAAGAGGCATTTACAGCATCTGGGGCAGTTAACTTAAATAAGGCAGCCAATAAGTTCATAAAAGAACTTGGTTTACAAACAGTCTTTATTACCCTTGGAAAAGATGGGATATTTTTAATGGAAAAAAATGGAAAATCAGCCTATATACCTGCTGTTACAAAAGAAGTATATGACGTGTCAGGAGCAGGGGATACAGTAATTTCTATCTTATGCGCCTCTGTTTCATCTGGCCTATCATATTATGAATCTGCCTTTCTTGCCAATATAGCTGCTGGTATTGTAGTGGGTAAATTAGGAACTGCTGCGGTTTCAAAAGATGAATTGATCAATACTCTTTTTTTTGAAAAGTCATTGATATTACATAAAATTTTAAAAATTTCAGAGCTAATTCAAACTGTAGGGCATTTAAAAAGTCAAGGAAAAAAAATAGTATTTACAAATGGATGTTTCGATATAATACATCCAGGTCATATACATTTTTTAAAAGAATCTAAAAAATTAGGCGATATCCTAATAGTTGCAATTGATGATGATCAATCTGTAAAGAATGCAAAAGGAAAAGAAAGGCCCATTCTTAACCAATATGAAAGGGCACAAATTATCTCATCTTTAGATTGTGTTGACTATGTTATAATATCTCCTATACAAGAACTTCCTGAAATTATAGAAAAAATAAAGCCAAATATTTTAACAAAGGGTGAAGATCATAAAGATAAAAAGATCATAGGTGGAAATATTGTGGAAAAGTATGGTGGGGATATTACATTTATATCTTTTGCTAATTCCAATTCAAGTTCTCAGATTATTGATAAAATAATAGGCAATAAGATGTAAGAAATAGTAACTTTTTGAGGTTTTTATTGATATAATAATATTACAAATCTAATTATAAAACAGGATCTGAACTCAAATGAAGTGGTACATCGTCCAAACAAAGCCTTGGCAAGAAAAAAAGGCCATTTCTTTTTTAAAACAAAAAAGTATACACACATACAGGCCTGTAATGGAAATCCATACATACAAAGGATTCAAGATTATTAAAAAACAAAAGTCTTTATTTCCTAATTATATATTTGTTAAATGCAAGCCAGACAATATATATGATGTTTGTTGGACATGGGGAGTCAAAAAAGTTTTGTGGAGAAATGATTTTCCTGTTGCTATATCTGAGGAGCTTGTTAAAGCTATTAAGCTATTAGAAGACAAAGATAAAATAATAAGAAAACATAAGATCTATGAGCTGAAAGAAAATGACAATGTAAGAATAAAAACAGGCCCATTTAAAGATTTGCTTGCAATAGTGGATCATTGGGATTCCGACAAAGAAAGAGTATCATTACTTATAAATCTTGCTAGCACTACGGCCCGGATTAATGTTCCAATCTCTGTTGTAGAAAAGATATAAAATTAAAGATATAAAATTATAGTATAAATTTTCTAACCAAGTCTCTTTTTTATCAAAAAAGCAATTTGGTTAGCATAGTTTTTAATTTTATCCTTATCTTCACCTTCCACCATTATTCTACAAACAGGCTCTGTGCCTGAGTATCTGACTAAAATCCTGCCTTTTGGGAAAAGCTCTTTTTCAATTTTTTTTATCTCGCTATTTATTTCTGGTATAGATGATAATTCAGGCTTTTGTTTTACCTCTACATTAAGCATGATTTGAGGATAAGATTTCATAATATGAGCTAATTCATTTAATGATTTATTAAACAGTTTGATTGCACATAATAGTTGAATAGCAGAAATAATACCATCACCTGTAGAATGATGATTCAAAAATATTATATGACCAGATTCCTCTCCCCCTAATATAGCACCTCTATTTTTCATTTCTTTAACTACATTTCTATCTCCAACCTTTGTACTCACATGTTTTATTCCCATTTTCTCAAGAGCCAATTTCAGTCCTATATTACTCATAACAGTAGTCACAACCACAGGGTTTTTCATTATCCCCAAATGCTTTAGCATCTTGGAAAAGATAGCTATTAAATGATCTCCTGTTAAAATATCTCCTTTTTCATCAACTGCTATAAGTCTGTCTCCATCTCCATCAAAAGCGATTCCCAGATTTGCTCCTGTCTCCAATACCTTAGCTCTAAGTATTTCAGGATACTGAGAGCCACATTTATTATTTATATTTTTACCATTTGGTTCTGAAAATAAAATAGTAGCATTAACACCAAGTTCCTCAAATACCATGGGTGCCACTTTATATGTAGCGCCATTTGCACAATCAACAACGACCTTTATATCTTTAAAAGATATATCTTTTAATCCAGTATTTATAAGAAAATCTTTATAATAAAGTATTGCATTTGGAAATGGACGCAAGTTTCCTATATCCGTTTTTTCTTTTGAAGGCCGAATTATAAGTGTCTCTAAATGATCCTCCTGATCTTCAGAAAGTTTTTCCCCCCCTTTATAAAAAGGTTTAAAACCATTATATTCAAAAGGATTATGAGATGCAGATATCATCACCCCAGCATCTGCATCGAATCTTTTAACAAGATACGCTAATCCAGGAGTAGGTATTATTTCTGCAGACAAAACATCCCCTCCCCACGACAATATACCAGAAATAACAGCACTCTCCAGCATAGGTCCTGATATTCTTGTATCTCTTCCAGTAATAATTAGAGCTTTTTTGTTACAAAATTTAACCAATGCTCTACCAAAAACAATACCCATTTCAGAATTAATAGGATATTCATTTGCTATTCCTCTTATACCATCTGTTCCAAACAAACGTGCCACCCCATCATCCCTCCTCTGAAATAATAGAATTCACATGATTTACAATAGCATCCACTATACCTTGCAACCAAAAAGTGCCTATACTTGCTTCCTCTTTAGTTAAGCCCTTTATAGCAGCCACATAATCTTTACCATTAATTTTTATAGAATTATTTAGAAAACCCATAAAAATATCCCTTTTATTAGTATCTCCCGAAATATCTTTATCTATAAACAACATAGTCTCTATTTTTGGCCATTTTTTATAAAAACATTCCTTCCACTCAATTATTCCGTTTGAATGCCCTTTAATCTGTTTATAAAGTTCTATAGAATAAGGCATATTATTGGCAACTTCCCTTAATCTTTTTATTCGCTCATTTATTCCCATATCTATCTTTTGAATCGCTCCTTTTAAAAGTTCTTTATCCATAAATATAGAACGAACATCAATATACCATCTTCTTAAGGCTATAAGATTAGCTATATAAAGAATATTAAGTTTAAATATCCTTTTAGGATTATTATATAAACCCCTATGAAAAGGCATTTTTTTACTAACTCGAGCTGGATAATCAATAAAAAGAGTATTTTCCTCCAACAAATCTTTTCTCACTACTGTTTCGGCAGCAACCACTACACCATATCCAATTCTAACTGGACCAATTATTCCTCCTTGTCCTCCAAGAAAAATAGGGGATTCTTTTAGCATTACCCCCCTTGGTACATCTCCTATAAGGGACGCAGTGGCCTTATCTTGATTTGGTGTATAATTAAAATGTACATAAGAACTACCTATTTCACTGTGGTTCTTTTTGTCTGTACCACCTGCCATTAGACAATCACAAAAATTTATTAAACTTCCTAATGTAACAAATGGAAAAAGTATTGTCTGTTTTAAACCCACTGTATGCGCACATTTTACTCCCTCTTCTAAAATACACGCTTCCCTTATATGTGCCCCATAACCAATATTTACCCCATCTAAAACAACAGACTCATAAAAGGCCCCCCCTTTTATAGCTACATTTTTACCTATTTGACAGTCATATATTGTAACAGGTGCTTCATAGCCCAGCTCTGTACCAGACATGATTAATGTATTCTTTCCATATATCCTACATCCAGAATGGATTATAATATCTGTAGAAATTCTTTCTAAATTCACTTCCTCACCTATTTCAACACTTTCTGGACATAGAATTTTTACACCTTTTTTTATAAGTATATCTACTTTTTCACAAATACTCATGCCATCTCCTATTCAGTTAAAAACATAGACAAAAAGATAATAAATTGGCAATATATCTTAGTCAAGGAGAAGTTATAATGGTAGTTAGGCCTTTGGAAAGAAAACGAAAAACAAAAGTGGTGGGTGTTAAGGTAAGACACAGGGCAAAGACATATGCTGTAGAATTAGGCAATGTACGTGTAAGAAAAGGTAATAAGGTTATATTAACTAATGAAGAAGGGAGAATATTTTTCGGAGAAATTGTTACAGGGCATAAAAAACTTAGATCAGATATTAATACAGGGGCAAAAATAATAAGGAGAGCAAATTCTGAGGATATATCAAAGCTAAAAAAAGATATAGAACTCGAAACCCTTGTGCAAAATTATTGTAGAGAAAGAGTAGAATTTCATGAACTTCCAATGAATCTTGTAGATATAGAAAAGCCATTTGATGAAAATAAAGTGATTATATATTTTACCGCAGATAATAGAGTAGACTTTAGGGCATTACTAAAAGATTTAGTAACAAAATTTAAGATAAGAATAGAATTAAGACAAATTGGTGTAAGACAAGAAGCAAGTATGATAGGAGGAATAGGCCCATGTGGTAGACCCTTGTGTTGTGTAACTTTTCTTAAAGACTTTGTGCCAGTAACAATAAAGATGGCAAAAATTCAGGATATTCCTTTAAATCCTAACAAAATATCTGGGACATGTGGAAGACTTATGTGTTGTCTTTCTTTTGAGCACGGATTTTATGAAACTGCAAAAGAGGAATTACCAGAAGTAGGTAAAAAAGTAAAAACAGCATATGGAGAAGGAAAAGTTCTTCGTCATAATATACTCAGAGACACTCTTACTATAATATTTGAATCTGGCAATAGCATCGAGTTAAATATCAATGACATAAAAGAGGTGGATAAAAATGGAGAATTTAAAGAACCAGAATAAACATAAGGCATTATATGTAACTACACCCATATATTATGTGAATGCAGAACCTCATTTAGGTCATGCTTATTCTACTATAGTAGCAGATGTATTCAAAAGATTTTATATTATTAAGGGATATAAAACCTTTTTTTTAACAGGAACAGACGAGCATGGTGAAAAAATCGTAAAGGCAGCAAAAGAGGCAGGTGAAACCCCAAAAGAATACGTTGATAGGATAAGCTCTTTGTTCAGAAACTTATGGCCAAAGCTTAATATATCCTATGATCACTTTATAAGAACCACTGATCCTGAACATAAGCAGACAGTTAAATTTATATTAAATAAAATATATGAAAATGGGGATATATATTTCAGTGAATATGAAGGTCTCTATTGTATAGGATGTGAAAGATTCTATACTAAAAGAGAATTAGTAGACGGAAAATGTCCTGATCATAAAATTGAACCAGAAGTCATAAAAGAAGCAAATTACTTTTTTAGAATGAGCAAATATCAAGCTTGGCTTATAGATTATATAAAGGAAAATCCAGATTTTATTAGACCTGAAAGATATAGAAATGAAGTCCTTTCATTTTTAAAAGAGCCTCTTGAAGATTTGTGTATATCTCGACCTAAAAAGAGACTTGAATGGGGAATAACTCTTCCCTTTGATGAAAATTTTGTAACATACGTATGGTTTGATGCATTAATAAACTACCTGTCAGGAATAGGTTATCTATATAATAAAAAATTTAATATGTTTTGGCCGTATACTCAACATATAATAGCAAAAGATATTCTAAAACCTCATGCTATATATTGGCCATGTATGTTAAAAGCAGCGGGAATAGAACCATACAGACATCTAAATGTACATGGATATTGGAATGTACAAGAAAGCAAAATGTCTAAAAGCTTAGGTAATATAATTAGGCCTATTGAGGTAGTTAACAAATATGGACTAGATGCCTTTAGATACTTCTTGATGAGAGAAATGGTATTTGGACTTGATAGCGATTTTAACGAAGATGCTTTGGTTAATAGAATAAATGCTGACTTAGCAAATGACCTTGGTAATCTTGTTAGTAGAAGCCTTACTATGGCTCAAAAATATTTGAATGGTAATTTTCCAGTTCCAAGGGCTCCTTTAAAAGAGGATAAAAAAATAAAAGAGAAAACAATAGAGTGTATAGAAAAATATGAAAATGCAATGGAAAATCTTATGTTCCATAGATCTCTAATACATA
>CAZMNC010000116.1:0-8665 GCA_964567535.1 uncultured Desulfobacterales bacterium
TATAGCACCACCAGTATCTTGATTTAAAACAAATCTGGAAAATTTTCTCCATTTCACTATGTTGCCTTTATTATTAAGAATTGGTTTCTTTGTCCTTATAAATGCGAGAGCACCCTTTGGAAATAAATTATAATCCAAAGCTATAGATCTTTCAGGGGTAAGAAGTACATTTATATTACCTCGTGGGCCATCTTTTCTTATTTTAAAGAATACATACGAGGGATTATACCTTGCAAGTTTTTTCCATAGCTCAGGTCTTGTTTTTAAAAATTCTCTTATACTCTGCATATTTAATTTATTTTTCTTAATATATCCATTGATTATCAAATATTTTCCTATACTTTTATATTGTCTCCCATTGGATATACTATAGCCTATATTTATTATGCTTCCATCAGGGAGTTTAAGCTTTCCAGAGCCTTGAATTTGTAAGAATATAAGATCTATAAAATTTTTTAAATATGCTATTTCAAGCCCTTTTCCTTTTAATACATGTTTTAACTCTATCTCTTCCCTTGAATAATAAGGCAAAACTTTTTTGCCTTTTATCCTTGCTATTATTTTTTTTCCTTTGAATTGTTTACTAAAAAGAGAAAGATCTATGACTATTAAATCTCTTGGCTTTTTATATAATGGATATTTATATATATTATTTGGTTTAAGACTTGCTTCAAATATAGGTTCATAATAGCCAGTAAAAAGAACATTTCCTGTACCTTTTATTCCAGCTGCTTTGTATACTTTGAATTTTTCCATTATTATTTTATTTAGTTGATCTATATTTGGTTTTTGTCTGATAAGATTAAGAAGAAATTTTTGGCTTTCTATAACGTCTTTACATGTAATAATATCTTTTCCATATCTAAACTTTTTATCGGGCTTGCAACGGTAAAGATATTCCAAATTTCTCTTTATTGCTATCTCCAAATTTTTATAGTTCATATCATCACAAAATACAGGATAATTAATGCGTACTGGCAAGAGTGCCTTTGAAGATTCTGTTATTTTTTTAATTGACGGACCAGTGTGACAACTTGAAAGTAAGATCAGAATAAGTAAAAAAAATTTTGTTGCTTTCATTTTTTTATTTATACTACAATCATCATCCAAGTAATTCAATATATTTTTAGTGTGTATTTTTTTACATATAAGTGTGTATTTTTTTACACAGAGATAAATATTTTAATACTAAAATATAAGGGTATCAGAGTATAGGCATGATAATTGCTGTAAAAAGTAGGAAGCCTTTTAGAGGGGGAATGTTATGGAACTTAAGCAACGGACATTAGAAAGAGAAATCTCTTGTACAGGCATAGGACTTCATACAGGAGAAAGAGTGAATCTCAAAATAAAACCTGCTCCTGTTAATAGTGGAATAAAATTTATAAGGAAAGATATTCCAAAAGATCCTGTTATTCCTGTAAAGCCAGATAATATTTTTAATACAAATCGTGCAACTGATATATCTAATAATGGATATAAAGTTCAAACAATAGAACATCTTATGGCAGCTTTATATGGCCTTGGTATTGATAATGCTGTAATAGAATTAGATGGTCCAGAAGTACCGGCTATGGATGGAAGTGCTGTGTCTTTTGTTTTTATGATTCAGCAATATGGTGGTATAAAGGTGCAAAATGCATATAAAAAATTTTTAGTAATAAAAAAGCCTTTTAAAATAAAGGATGAAGATAAGGTGATCTGTGTATATCCATCAAATGAACTTAATATAGACTATACTATAGATTTTGATCATCCTTTATTAAGAAATCAGAAATATAAATTTAATTTCTCTACAGTTTCTTTTATAAAAGAAATAAGTAGAGCTCGCACTTTTGGTTTTTTAAATGAGGTAGAGGAGTTAAAAAAGAATGGTTTTGCAAAGGGTGGATCTTTGGACAATGCTATTGTTTTAGATAAATTCAGAGTAATAAATCCTGAAGGCTTAAGATTTAAGGACGAGTGTGTCAGGCATAAGATACTGGATTTTATAGGCGACCTTGCTATTATAGGAAAACCTGTTATAGGATATTTTGTTATTGAAAAATCTGGCCATTCTCTTAATCATATTATGTTAAAGAAACTTATTAAATCTCGTTCATATTGGAAGATTCTTTCTCCTAAGGAAAAATCTTCATTAAAAGGAATAAGATTTCCTGCCTTTGGTCTTGACCCGATACCCGCTTGAATGTATTGTATGTTTGTGTGATTATGGGAATATTTTATTTTAGTGAGAGGTAAATATGAAATTGAGACATATGGCAATTAGTGATGAGGGTTTTATATTTGACCCTATTACAGGTAGTAGTTTTACCACTAATGATACTGGCCTATTTATAATAGGTGCATTAAAAGATGGAAAGGCAGAACAGGAAATAATAAAACTTTTAACGCAAAATTTTGATGTATCTGAAGAAGAGGCCTTACGTGATCTAACTGATTTTATTGAACAACTTAAATATTATGGGCTTATATAAAAAGTTATGAATAAGATAAAAGTTGCAGTTTCAGGAATAAACGCGGTAGATAATCCAGGTCCAGGTATAGGTGTTATAAGAAGTTTAAGGCAAGACACAAATTTGGATTTATATATATGTGGACTTGCATATGATGCAATGGAACCTGGTATATATATGGATTGGCTAATAGATAAGGTATTTATGATGCCTTATCCTTCTTCTTCTGAAGAAGATTACTTGGCACGTATCATTTATATAAAGGATAAAATTGGCCTTGATTTTATCATCCCAACTTTAGATGCAGAGCTTCCTTTGTATATAAAAATTGAGGATAAATTAATAAAATATGGGATAAAAACTTTTTTGCCTACAAAGCATCAATTTGAGTTAAGAAATAAAACAAGACTAAAGGAGATAGCCAAGCATATAGGCATAGGTTTCCCTGTATCAGTAAATGTTTATTCATATGAAGATATGATTAAGGCAATGGATGAAATTGGTTTTCCTCTAATGGTAAAAGGTGTTTTCTATAAAGCATATAAAGCACATACTTATCAAGAGGCTATTCAGTATTTTCATACTATAGTAGCAGAATGGGGATATCCTGTTCTTGTCCAGAAGGTAGTAAATGGAGAAGAGATGAATGTTGTTGGTCTTGGTGATGGAAATGGAGGAAATCTCGGGCTTGTGGCAATAAAGAAACTTTGGATTACCTCTTTGGGTAAAATATGGACAGGAATTACAGTGAAGAACAATGCATTGCTTGAGGCTGCTGATAAATTTATAAGGGAATTTAGATGGAAGGGAGGATTTGAGCTGGAATGTATTGTCTCACAAAATAAAATATGGCTTATAGAAATAAATCCGCGATTTCCAGCATGGGTATATTTTTCTACTGGTGTAGGGCTTAATCTTCCCTCGAGAATGCTTAAAGCTGCTTTTGGTATGGAGATGGAAAGAAATACTGATTATGAAGCAGGTAAAATGTATGTTCGTTATACATACGAAGTAGTTACAGATTTAAAAGCATTTCAAGATATTACTACAAAGGGTGAGCATTAAATGAAAAAATCATATGAAAGACCTGTAATATTTAAGATTCAGGCAGGATTATTTAATAAATTTGGTTCTGCATATCTAAAAAGAACACGTAGAGAAATAGATGGGATCCCAATAGAAAATCTTGTTTCTGAATATGGATCTCCTTTGTTTGTTTTTTCAGAAAAAAAATTAAGGGGTCAATATAAAAGACTTTATAAAGCCTTTAGCACCAGATATCCAAATGTTCAGTTTGCTTGGTCTTATAAGACCAATTATTTAGATGCTATATGCGCTATTTTACATCAAGAGGGTGAGATAGCAGAAGTAGTTTCAGAGTTTGAATATGATAAGGCCAAAAAATTAGGGATAAAAGGTAGAGATATAATATTTAATGGTCCATATAAACCAATACCTGCTTTAGAAAAAGCTATAAAGGACAAAGCAATTATTAATATAGATCATTTTGATGAGATACATGATATAGAAGAAGTGGCTAAGAGATTAAATTCTACGGTTAAGGTAGGTATAAGAGTAAATATGGATACAGGTATTAAACCTCAATGGACAAGATTTGGATTTAATCTTGATTCAGGAGAAGCTCTGGATGCAGTAAAAAGAATAACTTTTAGTAATAATCTTATATTAAATGGTTTGCATTCTCACATAGGTACATTTATTTTAAACCCGGATGCATATTCTATACAAGTAGAAAAAATGGTGAATTTTGCTTATCAAGTGGAAGATGAATTTGGTTTTAAAATAGAATACTTAGATCTTGGTGGAGGGTTCCCATCTAAGATTAGGCTTAAAGGGATATATCTTTCTCCTGATGTATCTGTGCCAGAGTTGGATGAATTTGTTGAATTGATATGTGAAGCATTACTAAAAAGTTTAAGGCCTAATGATTTTCCTAAACTTATACTTGAAACAGGAAGGGCAATCATAGACGAAGCAGGATATCTGATTAGTACAGTTAATGCTATAAAAAGGCTTCCTGATGGAAGACGGGCATATGTTATAGATGCTGGTTTAAACCTTTTATATACTGCTTTTTGGTATAAATATAATATAGAAGTAGATGCAGAGGTTGAAGGAAAACTTGAACCTTGTGTTGTGTATGGTCCTTTATGTATGAATATTGATTGTATAGAAGAACAGGCTTATTTGCCACCACTTCCCAGAGGAAGCAGACTAATTATATCTCCTGTAGGTGCATATAATGTTACTCAATGGTTACAATTCATTCATTATCGTCCTTCAGTAGTTTTAATAACAGAAAGTGGTGATACAGAATTAATCAGGGAAAAAGAAGATCTTGAATATGTGGTTTCAAAAGAAAAGCTACCAGACAGGCTTCGTATTTGGATATCTCAAAGCAATAATAAATAGCTATGCTGAAATTTTATTTCTTAAAGGTGTTTTACCAGGTATAATTTTATTTTCTATTACATTATTTAATCCTAATATAGCCTTAGCAGGACTTTTGTGTGTTATTAGTGCTTATCTCTTTGCCCTTTTTTTAGGCTTTAAGGAGGAATTTTTAAGATCTGGTTTTTTTACATATAATCCACTTTTAGTGGGGCTTTCTATTGGATACCTATTTAAAGTAAATTGGTTGACATTTTTATTTATTGCAAACGCGGGTATACTCTGTTTTATTATTACTTACAGCTTATACCATATATTTTCTTATTATTTGAGTTTGCCTGTTTTAAGTCTTCCTTTTGTATTAATAAGTTCCTTAGCATATTTAGCTGCAAGTCGATATAGTAATCTTTTTGTTAATACTTTATATCCTCATATCTATTTTATAAAGGATATATATCCTAATTGGATATCTGGTCCAGCAAAGGCTATGGGAGCTATTTTCTTTATTCCCCAGGTAGAAGCTGGATTAATTATATGGGCTATGCTTTTTTTATGTTCACGTATATTATTCTTGCAAGCTGTTATAGGATATATAGTAGGTGTTTTATTGCTTTCAAGATTTTATGGCTCAATATCTTATGCATTGAGCGATATAAACTCTTTTAATTTTATTTTAATTGGAATAGGAATTGGTAGTGTATTTCTTATACCAAATCCAAGAAATTATTTTCTATCTGTTATTGCTGTTGCTGTGTCAGCCTTATTATTAGAAGCAGTAAAAAGTGTTTGGTATATATATAAACTACCTATATTTACATTACCTTTTAATATTATTTCATTGTGTTTTTTATATACTCTGAAGTTATTAGAATATCCATATCTTGTGAAATTTTATCAAAATACCCCAGAACATACACTTGATTACTATTTAACGTTTATAAAAAGATTCCCAGGTACTGAAAGAACTGTTTGTCTCCCTTTCTCAGGGGAATGGACTGTATATCAGGGTATGAATGGGGAATGGACACATAAAGGTGCATGGAGATATGCCATAGATTTTATAATAACCGATGAAGATAATATGATGTATTTAAATGATGGTACAGAATTAAGAGATTATTACTGTTTTGGTAAACCTGTATTTTCTCCAATTAGCGGTACTGTAGTAAAAGTGGTTAATAATATTCCGGATAATAAACCTGGCTTGGTGAATAAGGAAAAGAATTGGGGAAATCTTGTACTTATATATGATGAAAGAGGTTTTTATGTTCTTTTGAGCCATCTTTTAAGAGGCTCTATTAAGGTGAAAGAGGGAGAAATAGTAGAAAGAGGAAAAGATATAGGTCTATGTGGTAATTCAGGTTATTCCCCATATCCTCATCTCCATGTTCATGTGCAAATTAGTCCCACTATTGGTGCACCTACTGTTCCCTTTAGTTTTATTCAATATATGGATTCAGAAAAAACCTATTATTCGAATCATATCCCACAAAAGGGACAAAAGGTTATACCCCTTTATCCAGAAGTTTCATTAGACACAAAATTAACTTTTTTATTAGATGAAGAGATTAAGTTTGTCTTAATTGAAGATAATACAGATCCTAAGGATATAGTTTTTAAAACTAAGATGAATAAAAGAGGAGAGTTTTATTTTGAAATAGATAATAGTGCTATTTATTTTGGTAAATGGATGGGTACTTTTTATATATATAGAGTTGACGGAAGGATAACAAATATTGTACAAACGATATTTAGCGCATTTCCTCGATTGCCACTTATTTATAAAGAAGGGTTACAATGGGAAGACTATCTTCCAGTAAGTATAGGGGTAGGGCCTATAAAAAAACATATTATTTTACTTTTGAGTTCTTTTTTTCCAAAGATAACTACAAAGATAAAAGGTAATTATGAGTTCATATCTCCCAATGAAATAAAAGGTGAAATATATAATTTTGGACAAAAGGTAAATACCTATGTGAAATTACATCCTATAAAAGGATGGGAAGAAATTTTATATGAAAAAATAGATAAAAAAATAATATTAAGGAGAATTTAATAATGAGAAAATGTATAATTTTATCGTTAATGCTAGTATTATTGCTTTATGGGAATAAAGTTAGGGCTCAGGGACAAAAAAATCATTGGATAGGGAACTTGGTTTTATATGGTACATTTATAAACTTTTCTGATTCTTCTTTAAAAAATGATGGAAGAAGTTCTACTATATATGGTAATCTAAGTTATGGTAAACACCATTTAATAGAAGGTATATTTACTCAAACCTATATAAATTACAAAAATCCTTATAATAACCTAAATCAGAGCGATTTTGCTATAGCATATACTAATATAGACCAATTAATTAAAAATTGTTCTTTAAGAATCGGTTTTCACTATATTGATAGTGATGATCCTTGGACAGATGAAGGAAAAATATTATTTGGGAAGATAACATATTTTATTCCCTATAAATGGAATGCAGGTATTGAAGCAGATTATTCAATATATGATAAGACAAGTACTGACATAAATGTATTTCAGCTTATTAGTCATTTTGGCTTTTTTATAAAAAACATTATTCCTAAAGGTATATTATATACTGAAAGTAAATTATATTATATTCACAAAGATGAAACCACAGGCGATTTAAGCAGAGATAATTTTTTATCTTTTGAACAGCTTATTACATATACTTTATTACCATGGGACATAAGACTGAGTGGTTGGGGAGGAAAGCAGATTTATGCTGTTAAAAACTCTGGCTTTCTTGTTTATAACCTTGCAGATAAATACAAAGCAGGTATCACTTTTGAAATGGGTTATACCTTTATAAGGTATCACCTGCGTGCTTTTTTGGATGTTAGCAATGAATGGCTCAAACATGTAGGTTTTAATGACAATGTTAAACAGACTTGTGTTACAATAGGTATATCAAAAAGTTTTTATTAATCTATTTGCAATAATAAGGGGAGATTTTAAATGAAGAAGTATTTTCAATGTATATTTATTATTATTGTTGTGGTTTTTATATTAAATATAAATATAGCTAAATGTTTTGAATTAAAGTTTGCAAAAATAAAAGAAGCATATCTTCAATCATATAATTATGAAAAAATGGGTAATTATAAAGATGCTATTAGAGTATTGCTTTCTATATATAATTCAAGCCCTAATTCTTATTTAATTAATCTTAGGCTTGGATGGCTTTATTATTTAAGTGGAAAATATGCTAATTCCATAATTTTTTATCAAAAGTCATTAAAAATTATGCCAGAATCTATTGAAGCATTACTGGGCATGTCTTTACCTTTAATTGCTCAAAAGCGCTTTAATGAAGTGGAAACTCTCATGTATGAGGTTATAAAAAATGATTTTTATAATTATTTTGGCAACTTAAGGCTTGCTATGGCTTTACGTTATCAACAAAAACTTGATCAAGCTGAAAAGATAGCTAAAAAGATGTTGCGATTTTATCCTACAGATATAAATTTCCTTTTGGAATTAGGTATTGTAGAAAGAAGTAAGGGAAATATTCAAAAAGCAAGATCTATATTTAAAGAGGTATTACTTCTTGATCCTCTTAATAGAATAGCCAGATATTCTTTAAATTCATTGACTCAATCTCGGTAGGTATCCTGATTTTACATTATGAAGGGCATGGAATATATTTTCTTTTATTTTTTTATCAGTTTTATATAATTGTTTTAAAAAAGTTTTTATCTGTTTTCTTTTTGAAGAATTTGATAAAGGACAAGCTGTTTTTATATAAGGTAAATCTATTTTCATTGAAAATTTTT
>CAZMNC010000117.1:0-19504 GCA_964567535.1 uncultured Desulfobacterales bacterium
GGAACCTTGAAGCTATGCTGGCCCTTGTGGTAAGGGAGCTTTACTGTGGTAGGTGGAAAAAGAAAGTTTCTATTGTTGCTAAGGTCAAACATTTTCTCTACGTGCTTTTTGAGGAGAGGTTCGCTGATGAGTAGAGACACACTTTTCTTGACAGCCGCCAGGTACTAAGAACAATCTTTTTTATTTAGCCATTTGTTTTCTTTTCTCTTTGCTTATGCATTTTTAAGTACATGAGATAAAAAATCTATTTTCGCCTGAAGTTGACCTATCTTTTTGTATGTATCTTTCTTTATAGTCTCAAGGGCTACTGTTGCTTTAAATTTGGCTGTGTACTGTTTGTTCATTGGACCCCTCCTGCAATAAATTTAGTTTAAAATATATTCCCATGATACAGCATAAATTGCTCCCTTATTTTAGTTGTTGAATATTTTATGTAGGACAAAAATAGAGGGTCAGTTAAATTATTTCAAGAGTCTATTATTTTTAAGCTATCTGTTTGGAATAGATTATAATAGTTTTTTTGAGTATTATATATGAGCTTTGGAAAATAATAAGATAATTTTTAATTTGACTCAGATAGGTAAAGATATTATTAGCAGATAGAAGTAAATATGATATAAGTTTTGTAATAAAAAGGAGAAAATATTATGAAAATAAAAGAAGAGCACAAACTACTTTTAAAAGCTATGGGAATTAATAATGAAGACTTTGAATTGTTTGAAAAAGGTAAAGTAAGTTATGAATTTGATGATAAAAAAGGAGTCAGAATATATGATCCATATCATCTCACTTCATATAGAGGTTATATAGAGATAGATGGTTGGAGTTCATGGAGCAGTGAAGAGGATAATTTTATGGAAAATATTATAAATGCACTAAAAGATAAAGTATCTAAAGTAAACTTATCTCAAGATGAAAGGCAAAAGATATTTGAAGAGCATATAAAAAAGAAATTTGGGATAAAGGAATGATAATTGGTGTAGATACTGGCGGAACATTTACTGATATTATATTTATAGATAATAATCAATGGAAAACATATAAACTACTTTCTACCCCATGGAATCCTTCCGAAGCAGTATTAAATGGTATAAAAGAGATTTTGAACAATAAAAACAACTTGAATAATGAGATAGTTCATGGTTCTACTGTTGCTACAAATACACTTATTGAAAGAAATGGTGCTATTACAGCAATAATTACAAATAAGGGTTTTGAAGACGTAATAGAAATAGGGAGACAGAATAGAAGCAAAGTATATGATCTTCATTATAAGAGACCTAAGTGTTTGGTATCTCGAGAAAATAGATTTGGAATAAAAGGTAGAATCAATTATATGGGAGTAGAGATTGAACCTTTGGATAGAGAAGAAATAGTGACAATCATATCTGAATTAATTGATAGAAAAGTAGAGTCTGTTGCTGTATGCTTGCTTTTTTCTTTTTTAAATCCAGAACATGAGCTTTTTATAAGAGACAAACTCAAATCTTCAGGCATATATTTTTCTTTATCCCATAAGATACTCACAGAATATAGGGAGTATGAAAGATTTTCTACAACAGTTGTAAATTCATATGTCGGACCAAAAATGAGCAAATATATAAGCCTTCTTAAAAATGGTCTTGGATCTAATAATCGACTAAGGATAATGCAGTCCAATGGTGGGAGTATTTCTGCTGAGCTTGCAGCTGAAGAAGCAGTAAGAACAATTTTTTCTGGTCCTGCCGGCGGTGTTGTTGGTGCATTTGAAATCTCAAAAAAAGCTGGTTTTACAAAAATTATTACTTTTGATATGGGAGGAACTTCTACGGATGTATCTTTAATAGATGAAAATATAAGTATAACTACAGAATCTAAGATTTCAGGGGTTTCTATAAAAACGCCAATGATAGACATACATACTGTAGGTGCTGGAGGTGGTTCAATTGTTTATTTAGATTCAGGAGGATCATTAAGAGTGGGACCATATAGTGCAGGAGCAGATCCAGGCCCTATATGCTATGGAAAAGGCAAAAAAATAACAGTCACAGATGCAAACCTTTATCTTGGAAGGCTTATACCTGAGTATTTTCTTGATGGAAAAATGCCTATTTATAAAGAAAGAATAAAAAAGCCTTTTTATGATATAGCAAAAAAATTAAAATTAGATCCTATTGAATTAGCAGAGGGTATAATCTCTGTTGCTAACTCAAATATGCAAAAGGCAATAAGAGCAATCTCTATAGAAAGAGGATATAACCCAAAAGACTTTGTTCTTTTCTCTTTTGGTGGTGCAGGAGGGATGCATTCAGCTTTTCTTGCTAAGCTTTTAAACATACCAAAGGTAATAATTCCAGAAAATCCAGGACTTCTTTCTGCTATAGGAATGCTTATGTCTGATGTTATAAAAGATTACTCTAAAACTATTATGAAGGCTCATAATAAAATAGATAGAAATGGATTGCTCCAGCTTTTTTATAAAATCGAAAAAGATGCTATTGAAGATATGTTAAAACAAGGATTTTCTAAAAAAGATCTAAGTATAGAAAGATATTTAGATATGAGATATGAAAATCAATCCTATGAGATTATAGTCCCTTTTGTAAAAGACTATATTAATGCCTTTCATAATTTGCATCAACGATTATATGGATATAAAAAGTCTCACAGTAATATTCAGATAGTGAATTTAAGGATAAGGATAAAAGGTATTACTAAAAAGCCATTTATTAAAGAATATGATATATCTCATGAGAAAGTAATGCATAATGCCATATTAAATGAAAAAAAAGCGATTTTTTTTGGTAAATCATATTCTGTTCCAATAATAAAAAGAAAGGCTCTTCTTCCAGGCAATAATATCAAAGGCCCGGCTATAATAGTAGAATATTCATCTACAATTGTTATTCCTCCATTTTCAAATGCATATGTAGATAGATATAAAAACATTATTATTTCTTATTAATATCTATGAAAAGATAATTTCTTATTTATTTCAACGGCTTATGTAATTATTAATAATTCAGATTTTTCTTGAAAAAATTTTCATGATCGAGTAAACATAAACATTTCAAATATTGTAATAGGAGAAATAATATGAAAATTGCTGTAAGTGGTAAAGGTGGGGTGGGAAAAACCACCTTTGCTGCATTTCTTATAAAGGCCTTTTCAGACACGGGCAAAAAGGTGCTTGCTATTGATGCTGATCCTGATGCAAATTTAGCTCAGGCATTAGGAATAAAAAATTGTAAAGAAATTGTGCCTATATCTGAAATGAAAAATCTTATAGAAGAAAGGACAGGAGCAAAACCTGGCACAATAGGAGGTTTTTTTACTTTAAATCCAAAGGTTGATGATCTTCCAGATAAATTGTCTGTAAAAATGGATAATATAAGGCTTATGGTAATGGGAAGCGTTAAAAAAGGTGGAGCAGGGTGCATATGCCCAGAAAGTGCTTTACTTAAACATCTTGTAAGACATATTGTCATTTCAAGGAGCGAGGCTGTAGTCCTTGATATGGAGGCAGGGCTTGAACATTTAGGTAGAGGAACAGCTATGTTTGTAGATCAATTAGTTGTAGTGGTGGAACCTGGAAAAAGGAGCATAGAAACTGCTTTTCAAATAAAGAGATTAGCTGCAGACTTAGGGCTAAAAAAAATAAGCGTGGTAGGAAATAAGGTGAGATCAAAAAAAGATGAGGAATTTATTAAAAAACATATTATTGATATGGATTTTTTATGTTTTATTCCATTTAAAGAAGCTATAATTGAGGCAGATTTAGAAGGAAATTCTGTATTTGAAAAAGATAAACAAACATTAGATATGATAAAAAAGATAGTAAAGGAGAAGATAAATGAAATATAACAGGATACACAATTTTAATCCAGGGCCGGCTACACTTCCATTGCCTGTTTTGGAACAAATAAAAGATGAAATGCTGAACTTAAAAGGTACTGGGATGTCAATATTAGAAACAAGTCATCGTTCTAAAGTGTTTGACGATATTATCAATGAAGCAATAGAAAGGACAAAAAGGCTTTTAAAGCTTCCGGAGGAATTCCACGTGATTTTTGTGCAAGGAGGGGCAAGTCTCCAATTTGCAATGGTTCCCATGAATTTGTCAGTTAAAGACAAACCGGTAGATTATATTAATACTGGCACATGGGCTACAAAGGCTATAAAGGAGGCAAAAATACAGGGAAAACAAGTAAGAATAATTGCATCTTCCGAAGATAAAGATTTTTCATATATACCCAGAGACTTTAATGAAGATGGAAAGGCCTCTTATTTACACTTTACTTCAAATAACACTATAAAAGGTACTCAATGGAGTAAGTTTCCTGAAGCTGAAGGTATCCCTTTAATAAGTGATATGTCTTCTGATTTTATGAGTAGGCCTTTTGATGTTACTTCTTTTGGTTTAATATATGCAGGTGCACAAAAGAATATAGGTCCTGCAGGAGTAGCAATGGTTATAATAAGAGAAGATATGTTAGATAGGATTCCTCAAGATCTTCCTACCATGCTCAAATATTCTACTTATGTGCAGAACAATTCTTTAGCAAATACACCTCCTTGCTTTGCAATATATGTAATTAACTTGGTGCTAAAGTGGTTAGAGGAGACTGTTGGTGGACTTGAAAAAATGGAACAAATAAACAGAAAAAAGGCAGAAATGCTGTATAATGTTATAGATGATTCTGATTTTTATCGAGGAACTGCTGATAAAGATAGTCGCTCAATAATGAATGTGACATTTAGGCTACCCAATGAAGAATTGGAAAATTTATTTGTAAAAGAAGCTCTTAATCAAGGGCTTGGTGGTCTTAAAGGACATAGATCTGTTGGTGGTTGTAGAGCTTCTATTTATAATGCTGTTGAAATAGAATCTGTTAAAGCATTGGTAGATTTTATGTCAGAATTTGAGAAAAAGTATGGTTAAAAATACAAAAAGAAAAAGAATAAAAGATGTTTTGTTTGAAAAGAAGATTGGAGATAAGGTCATAATATATGGATGGATAAGAACAAGAAGAGATTCAAAAGGAGGATTTTCCTTTTTAGATGTAAATGATGGCTCATGTGTAAATGGCATTCAAGTAGTTGCGGATAAAAAATTATCTAATTATGAAACAGAGGTTTTAAAATTGAATGTTGGAGCTTCTGTGAAAGTGTATGGTACAATTGTAAAATCTCTTGGCAAAAAGCAAGATATAGAGCTTCTTGCGGATAAGATAGAAGTTATAGGATGGTCAGATCCATCAATATATCCTTTACAGAAAAAGAGACATTCATTTGAGTTTTTAAGAACTATACCTCATCTAAGAGTTAGAACAAATACATTTGGTGCTGTAGCAAGGGTCAGAAGTTCTATAAGTTATGCGATACATAAATTCTTTCAAGAAAGGGGATTTATATATATTCATACTCCTATTATTACTGAAAATGACTGTGAAGGTGCGGGAGAAGTATTTAAAGTAACTACTTTTGATTTCTTTGATATTCCTAAAAAGAAAGGCGGAAGTCCCGATTATTCAAAAGATTTTTTTGGACAGGAAGCCTATCTTACAGTAAGTGGACAACTTGAGGCAGAGGCATATGCATTGGCTCTTGGGGATGTATATACTTTTGGTCCAACTTTTAGAGCAGACAACTCTAATACTCCAAGGCATCTTGCAGAGTTTTGGATGGTAGAACCGGAAATGGCATTTTCAGAGCTTGATAGGTCTATGAAAGTAGCTGAAGAATTTTTAAAATATCTTTTTTCTTATACGCTGAATAATTGCGGGCAAGATGTGGAATTTTTTAATAGCTTTATAGATTCTGATATTATAGAAACTATAGAGAAAGGTATAAATGAAGATTTTGCAAAGATTACTTATACTGAGGCAATAGATATGCTTTATAAATCAAATAAACAGTTTCAATATCCTGTGGATTGGGGCATAGATCTAAAAACAGAACATGAAAGATATATATGTGAGGAAGTATTTAATAAGCCCACAATAATTGTAGATTATCCTAAAAGAATAAAACCATTTTATATGAAAGTTAATCCAGATAATAAAACTGTAAAAGCAATGGATATACTTTTGCCACGGGTTGGAGAGATAATAGGTGGAAGTCAACGAGAAGATGATTATGAAGTTCTTATTGATAGAATGAAAGAACAAGGAGTCGATTATAAAAATTATTGGTGGTACTTAGAATTAAGGAAGTTTGGTTCAACTCCTCACGCAGGGTTTGGGCTGGGATTTGATCGTTTTATCCAATTTGTTACTGGGCTTTCCAATATAAGAGATGTTATTCCTTTTCCAAGAACACCTGGTAATCTCGCTTTTTTAAATAGGAGAGTTTATGGCTCTGATATCTAAATAACTAAGAAAGGGGGTGGGAACTTGAAGTCCTTAGGCAAACACATAATTTTAGAGGTCCATGGAGTAAATAGGAGTCTCTTGAATGACATTGAAAAAATACAAAAAATAATGACCAAAGCTGTTCAATTATGTGGCGCAACCATTATCAAACCTTTTTTTCATCAATTTTCTCCCCATGGTATTAGTGGTGTAATAGTTATTGCTGAATCCCACTTTTCCATACATACCTGGCCTGAATATGGATATGCTGCATTGGATTTATTTACATGTGGGGACCAGATAAAACCAGATGATGCGGTCAAGTATTTAAAGACAGAAATGAATGCTCAACATATCCATATGATGGAGATAAAGCGGGGCACATTAGATATTCCTCCTGAAGAATTAAGACATAAGTAAATAATAGGAAGAGGAGGTGAAATATGGCTGGTATTAGAGAACAGTATGAAAAAGAGAATGCATGGGGACTATTAAGCAGTATAGATATATATGAATGTGATCCAGAAAGGATAAAAAATAAAGAAGCCATAATTGAGTATGTGTCCCGTCTATGTAAATTAATAGAAATGAAACAATATGGAGAGCCTATAGTGGTACATTTTGGAAAAGGGGAAACAAAAGGCTTTAGTCTTGTACAATTGATTGAAACATCTTTAATAAGTGGTCATTTTGCTAATGAAAGCAATAGGGCATTTATAGACATATTTAGTTGTAAATTTTATGATCCAGAAAAAGCTGCGAAGTTTAGTATGGAATTTTTTGGTGGAAGTCATTATAGACTTAATACACTTATACGCAAATAAGAGGGGAGGGGATTTTAAGATGGTAGAAGAATTTACTGAGGATGAACTTAGATTAACTACCATGGACCTATGGTTTGAGGAAAAATTGGAACCACCTACAGGTTCTACATTTAGGGTATTGATTAATAAAACAATAGAAAGATTTAGATCAGAATATCAAGAAATAGCTGTATTAGAAACAGAAAAGTTGGGACGTATGCTTATTCTTGATGGTGTTATCATGCTTTCTGAATTTGATGAATTTGCATATCATGAAATGATAGTTCATGTCCCTCTCCTTACACATCCCAACCCTCGTAAAGTTTTGGTAATAGGTGGTGGAGATGGTGGTTCCATAAGAGAGATAGTCAAGCATAATACAATAGAAGAGGTACATTTATGTGAAATAGATAAGGCAGTAGTAGAAGTTTCTAAAAGGCATTTGCCTGGCCTTTCTTCTGGTTTTAATGATCCAAGAGTAAAGATTTTTTATGAAGATGGAGCCCAATTTGTTAAAAGTAAAAAAGAAGAATATGATATAATAATTGTGGATTCTACTGATCCTATTGGAGCTGCTGTGGTCTTATTTGAAGAGCCGTTTTATAGAGATATGTATAATGCTTTAAAAGAAGATGGAATAGTAGTAAGTCAATGTGAGTCTATATATTACCATCAAACTTTGATAAAAAGAATGTTTGAATTTATTTCAAATATATTTGAAATTACAGGTTATTATTACTCATTGGTTCCTACTTATCCCAGTGGAACTATTGGATTTGCATTTTGTTCAAAAAAATATCATCCGTTAAAACATATAGACGAAAAAAGAATAGATAAACTGGGCAAACTTAAATATTATAATTTCCAAATCCATAAAGCATCTTTTTGTTTGCCTGCCTTTATTAAAGAAATGCTTCCGCCTGATCTATTGAAAATTAATAGCTATAATAGCTTATAATTATATAAATAAAAAGGCAGACTATGCCCTTAACTCAAAAGGTATAGCCTGCCTTAATATTTGGCATGTTTTTTATATAACCTGTAGTACTTCATAACCTTTTTTACAAAGGCCTTTGTCTCTGGAAAGGGGGGGATTCCTTTAAAATATTCCACATTTTTAGGGCCTGCGTTATATGCAGCAACAGCGAGAGAAATATCATGAAACTTTTTTATAAGTATACTTAAATATCTAGCTCCACCAAAAATATTTTCTTCTGGATTCATTGGATCAGATACATTCATCTCTAAAGCAGTCTGAGGCATAAGCTGCATTAGCCCCTTTGCTCCTGCAATAGATATTGCTTTGTGATCGAAATCTGATTCTGCCTTAATAACAGCTTTTATAAGTGAAGGGTCAATACCGAATCTATTTGCAGCATTTATAATTATATATTCATAATCTTTGATATAGAGTTCTGCATTTTTATTTGATGATTTCATATAAAGTCTATAATGAGTATCATTTTTTATATTTGTAAAATGCCATATTCCATTTTTATCAACAAAGTAATATATATCAGCATAAAGTGGTGATATTAATATAAAAATTAATATAAAAAACGTCCCAAATAAATTTAACTTGCAAATCCTATTTGTTCCAATTTTTCTATTTTTTCTTGACATTGCTTACACCTTAATGCATAGGGCATTACTTCAAGTCTGGCAGGTGGTATCCAATCGCCACAATCTATACATACTCCATACTCTCCTGTTTCTATCCTTTCAAGAGCTGCTTCTATTTGTTCTACCTCTTTTGCTTTCATCTCTGCCAATGTAAGTATAGTGCTCTCCTGCAGTTCAGCGGCTGCAATATCACCTTCCTCACGGATAGCATCTATAAGTTCCTGATATTCATTTTTTGCTTCTTTTTCCAGTATATCTCCTATCTCGTTAAGTAACTTCTTTTTTCTTTCAAGGAGTCTTTTCTTTACTTGTTCAAGTTCTTCTTTTACAAGGGGTCTTCTTTCGTCAGAATTCTCAAATTTTAGCATCTTTTACTCACCTCCTTTCATCACCCAGATTCTACAAGAGCTTTTATTTCTCCCTCTTCCAATTTCTCTTTTTTGAGCAGAAGATCAGCTCCTTTCTTTAATACATCCAATTTTATCTTTAATATCTCTACCGCCTTTTCATATTGTCTGTTAATTATCTCTCTCACTTCAGAATCAATGAGTTGAGCAGTGGCTTCACTATATTCAGGTTTTGAATCAATTCCTGTATTTAAAAATAATGATTTTTTTTCAGAAGAAAAGTATACTTTGCCCAATTTTTCACTCATTCCATATTCTGTAACCATACTTCTAGCAATATCAGTTGCTCTTGCTAAATCATTATGGGCGCCTGTAGATACGTCTTTAAAAATAATCTCTTCAGCTGCTCTACCTCCAAGAAGTGTAGCTATTCTATTTTCAAGTTCTGTTTTAGAAAGCAGAAACCTATCTTCTGTAGGCATTTGCATTGTATATCCAAGAGCTGCTATACCTCTAGGAATAATCGATATTTTTTTAACAGGGTCTGTGCCTGGAAGAGAAAGTGCTACAATAGCATGGCCCATCTCGTGGTATGCTACAATCTCTTTTTCTTTGGGATTTATAAGCCTGTTTTTCTTTTCAAGACCTGCTATTATTCTTTCTATGGCCTCTTCAAACTCTTCCATTGTTACCCGTTTTTTTCTTTTCCTTACAGCAAGTAATGCGGCTTCATTTACAAGATTAGCAAGATCTGCTCCTACCATACCTGAAGTCATACTTGCAATTTGCTCTATGTCTACATCATCAGCCACTTTTATTTTTTTTATATGTACTTTAAGGATTTCCTCTCTTCCTTTTTTGTCTGGCCTATCTACAAGTATTTGTCTGTCAAAACGTCCGGGTCTTAAAAGTGCTGGATCAAGGATTTCGGGTCTATTTGTTGCTGCCATTAAGACAACACCTGCTTTTGGATCAAAACCATCCATTTCAACTAAAAGTTGATTTAATGTTTGCTCTCTTTCATCATGTCCAGCAGCACCTGCAATTCCTCTTGCTTTTCCAAGCGCATCTATTTCATCAATAAATATTATACAAGGAGCCATTTCTTTTGCTTGTTCAAATAAATCTCTTACTCTTGCAGCACCGACCCCTACAAAAAGTTCTACAAATTCTGAACCACTTGTACTAAAGAAAGGAACTCCACTTTCTCCTGCAACTGCTTTAGCAAGTAAAGTTTTTCCTGTTCCTGGTGGTCCTACCAATAATATCCCCTTAGGCATTTTTCCACCTATTTCAGCAAATCTATCGGGTTCTTTAAGAAATTCTACCACTTCCATAAGTTCCTGTTTTGCCTCATCAACTCCTGCTACATCATTAAAAGTAACATTTAACTCATCTTGCATATATACTTTAGCCTTTTTCTTTCCAAAACTCATAAACGCTGGATTTTGGCCAGCAATACGTCTCATTATAAGGTACCATATCCCAACAAATAGAAAGATAGGAAATATCCACGAAAACAGTTCTCTTAAAAAAGGGGATTGCACTTCTCCTGTAAATTTTACGTTGTACTTTTCTAATAGTTCAGATATTTCTGGGTCTACTCTTACTGTTTTAAATAAAATAAAGTGTTTTTTGCCATTTTTTCTTTCTATCATTTTACCTTGAATTTGGTTCTCGGATATGGCTACTTCTACTATCTTTTTTTCCTTAAGTAGTTTTAGAAATTCACTATAAGGTATAGTTTTTATAGCGAGAAGTCCTGCCAAATAATTTTGTAATATTAGAACAACCCATATACCAAGTAATACATACCATATGGAAAATTTATGATGTTTTTCCATACTAAAGACCTCCTAATATCAAATATCATGGAAACCAATACGGTTTTTCAGGGTGTACTATAAATTCATAGTAAGTGCTACTCATACCAGGGGCATCCCATTGACCACGAGGAAGATCCTGATCATTAAACTTATTAACTTTTGATATTCCCACATTTATATGTCCACCATATAGGCTGTTTATATAACGGGGTTTCCCATCTTTTGTTTTAAAAGGACTTGTTTCTAGATGATATAATCCTTCACTTAAAACTTTGTGTCTGGCAAGAGGACCTCCATTTATTAATTCTTTAATAAATTCTATTTTTGCTCTTTTTATGTTTAATACTTCTCCCATGTGTTTCCAGCATTCTCTAAATATTTTTTCTAATGACTCTGTTTGCTTATCATCAGCCGTTTTATCTATAAATATAATACATACCCAAGGTTCAGGCCTTTTAGGTGGAAAAGGGGATGGAGAATTAAATGCATACATTACCTTAAGTCCACTAATATCTATATTCCCATAGTATCCTTCTTTTATATTGAAACTCCACACCCCTTCACATTCACTCTTTCCATCATGAAATTGGACTTGGAGAGGAGAATTCCACATAGCAGGACAAACAGGAGGAGATGTGCATCCTTCAACACAATCACCTTTTGCCATCCATTCATACTTTTTTTCTACCATTTTTACACCTCCTTATAGTTTATAACTTTAGTTATAGCAGTAATAACATCATTTATAGATATTAGTTTCATACATAAACCTTTTTTTTTGCAAAAAGGTGTATATCCAAATTTAGTACATGGGCTACATTTTAAATTTTTACGAATTATTATATGACTTTTTCCTTTTGGTCCCCATTTTTCTGGTATTCCCGGGCCAAACAATGAAACTGTTTTTAGCCCCTCTATAACAGCAATATGAAGTATTCCTGAATCTGTACTCACCAAAAGTTTACTCCTTCTAAAAAGTTCTGCTATTTCACCAATATTTAACATATTTGTAAGATCCATTATAGGATATTTTGAATAATAGTCTATTTCTTTGTTAATTATGAATTCTTTTTTTGAACCTAAAAGAATGGGACAAAGATCCATTTCCCATAGCTTTTCTGCAACTCTTGCCCATCTTACAGATGGCCATTTTCTTAAGCTTACACTTGCACCAGGAAATACACAAACAATAGGTTTATTAATATTACGTGTAATATTATCTATCTTTTCTTTTTGCTTATGGGATACATATAAGTAAGGAGCATTCCAGCTAAAAGAGTTATCCCAGTTTGGGATAACTCTTGAAAAGAGGCTATTAAAATTACATAATTCATATTTTTTTTGAAAATATGGGAGGCTTATATCATAATGTCTTTCTCTGTTATTTGTTGCAAATCCTATTCTTTTTTTTGTCTTAATAATAGAAGAAAAAATAGCGCTTAGTTTATGAAACTGCTCAGTATCTATAATAATATCATATTCTTGATTTAATAATTTAATTATATCCTTTAACATCCAATAATTAAATATATTATCTATATAGGGTATACTTTCAAATATTCCTTTATTTCTGGATTCACATACTATATCTATTATTATTTCTGGAATTCGTATTTTTAATTCTTTTACCAATGGAACAAGAAGAGCTGCATCTCCCAGTCCTCCAGGTCTTATAAGTAGAATTTTTTTAATAATCTTTGAAGTCTTAGGATATCTTTTAAGTGTTATTTTAGAAAGTGGTGGGCCTATTATTCTATCTACTGTTTTTAATAACTTTATAATACAAACAGAAGTCATGAAAAATATATTTTTATACTTAGAAACACCAAGAATATTATTGTTACAATAATCAGTTGTACATCTCTAAAAAATAATCCAATAGGGTCTAATGTTTTTCCCTGTTCAGCAAGGACACAAAATCTCAGTACACCATACGTAGCAGGAATTACTGAGTATATCAAATCGTTTTTTTTATCAATGCAATATATTGTGTATACCACAAGAGAAATACCTGCCATTATCCACAACATTTTAGACAAATCATCTTGTCTGTATTTCATAAGATTTTTTCTATGATATAATGCATCTTCTTTTAAGACAAGAAGTTCAGATTTCCTTTTAGCAATAGATATAATCATAGATAAAAAGAATACACTCATAAAAAGCCATCTTGACACTTCTATTCCTGTAATTGAACCTCCAGCCAATACTCTTAGTACAAATCCAAATGATATAATGAAAAGATCTAAGATAATTATATTCCTAAAATAGATACTATATAATATGCTCAAAATGAGATACAAAAATATATATATTAAGAACAATACAGGAGGCAGAATAGCTATAAGCATAAATAGAAGTAAAAAAAATAGTATTAACCATAGGATAAAAGCTTTTTTTATAGATATACTTCCTGCAGCTATTGGTCTGTCCTTTTTATGGGGATGATTACTATCATTTATATGATCTATCCAGTCATTTACTATATAGCCTAAACTCGAAGCTATACAAAAGCATAATATGCCATAAAGTACATGAATAACAGCTTCAAATGTGATTTCTCCTGAGAAAAAAAGAGGAGCAAAAAGGAGTAAATTTTTTATCCACTGATAAGGTCTAAGAAGCTTGACATATAGATATAAATCCATCTTATTTTTCTATACCAAGCCTTGCACTAACTCCTTTTCGATAGTAATGTTTTATTTCTTTCATTTCAGTAACAATATCTGCTAGTTCTATCAATTTAGGATGAGCTTTTCTTCCAGTAATAACTATTTCTACATTTTTTGGTCTCATATTAATAACATCTATAAGTTCTTCTACTGTAAATAGCTTATAATATACAGCTATATTAGCTTCATCTAAAATAACAAGGTCATATTTTCCAGAACTTATTATATCTTTTAACTCATTAAGCCCTTTTTTTGCGAATTTTATATCTTGTTCATCAGGATTTCCATATATAAAACATCCTCTACCATATTGCTTTAATTTTATTAAGTCTGAAAATCTTAATAAAGATTTATGTTCACTGTATTCTCCCGATTTGAGAAATTGAGCAATAAAAACCTTAAAGCCTGCTCCAGCAGCTCTAATAGCGAGTCCTATTGCTGCTGTAGTTTTCCCTTTACCATTTCCTGTATATACATGGATATAACCTTTCATAAAATCTCCTCTCTTTTAAACCAATCAGTATTTGCTAAAACTACAGACATTTGAATCTGCCATTCAGGTACTATCCAATATTTTCTAAGAAGAAGATCCTTTTCTTTATTTTTGATAAGTATAAAGCCGTTTTTTATATAAAAATTTATAGCCCATTTTGCTTTCATCCAGGTTCCAATAAGAACTGGCTTGTTTGTCATTTTTATTAGTTTTGAAAGAAGCTTAGTGCCTATACCTTTTCTTTGATTTTTTCTTAATACATATGCATGTCTTATAAGGGTGACATCTTTTACATTTTGAATTCCCATAATACCAATCAGTCTATTCTTTTCTACATATCCCCAAAATTTTATGCCAGATCCTATCTCATTTTTTAGTTCTTCTTCAGACATATACGGTTGCTTCCACAATTCAGATGGAAGAATATTTTTATACAAAACTGCAGCATCATTTATTATAGAGAGTATCTGGGTAAAGTCTTGAAGGGTACAAGCTTTTATCATAATATTATTTTTGTTCCTACACTACTTAGTATAAATGAAGAAAATTCATCTGCTATTTTTTTTGATGCCTTCCATCCTGTACAATGCATAGGAACTAATACTTTTATGTCAAGCTTTTTTAATTCTGATATAGTTGGTATTATAGCTGATTCAAAATATTGACCAGAGAGATGAAATCCCCCTATAACTGCATATATAGTATCTATATTTGTAATCTTTTTTGCATAATTTATAGTATTTATTATTCCAGAATGAGCACATCCCGATATAATAATAAGGCCTTTATCTTTTAGATAAATTATTAATGCCTGATCATCTAATATAATATCTTTTTCTATAATACCATTTCTTTCAAGAAGAAGATTTGGCATACCTTTTTCAAAATCTACAAGTCTTTCTATTTCTCCACTTACAAGTACTAAACCATTAAATAAATAGGTAGGCTGTTTTGTTTTTACTATTTTTGTCCCTTTATTTAGTAAATCTTTTTCTTGCAATGTGCGGGGGAAGATAAGCTTCCTTCCATCAGGAAGTTTCATATATCTTGGATAAATAAACGCATCAGGATGAACAAATATTGGAACTCCTTTTTTGCACCTTTCAACTATACTATTTATTCCACCTGTATGATCCATATGAAAATGACTTATAACTATAGCTTCTATGTCATCAGGATTAATCATTAATTTATTTATATTATTCATTATTGAAATCTCGGTATATCCTGTATCAAATAATAGTGAATGTTTTTCTTCACCTAAGTATACAGAAATCATAAGAGATAATCCATGTTCTGCAAAGAGGGTTCCTCTTGGAATGTTTTTATTTGCCAATACAGGGGCTCTATTTACAAAATTAGAATCAGGCAATAGTAAATCTACATAATTGTCTACTATTATTAAAACTTCTATTCTGTCTATTGGTTTAATGATTTCTGTTTTCTTTGTAATTCTATTAACTTGTTCCATAGTTCTTTTACCTGCCTTTTGGTATCTTCAATACTTCCTTCATTATTTATGACAAAATCTGCAAAACCCACCTTTTCGTCTATTGGAAGCTGAGCCTTTATAATATTCTCTGCTTGCTGTCTTGTTATACCATCCCTTTTCATTAATCTTTCTATTTGAATTTCTGGTGATGTATATACAACTATTATTTTGTGAAATCGATATTGCATGTTTAACTCTATAAGTAAAGGAATAGCTACTTGTATAACTGCATTATCATCTTTTTGGGCAATAAGATTTACTTGTTTTACAAATTCATCATATATCTTTGGATGTGTAAAACTTTCCAACATTTTTCGTTTTTCAAGATCAGAAAACACTATGTTAGAAAGTTTTTTTCTGTCAATATTTCCATCTTTCAACAACACTTGTTTTCCAAAATAATCTACAATCTGATTCCATGCTGGTTTGCCAGGTTCAACTATTTTTCTAGCTATCTCATCAAAATCTATAAGATATGCTCCAAGTTCTTTTAACATATTACACACTGTTGTTTTACCAGTAGCAATTCCTCCTGTAACTCCTACTACAAGCCTATTATCACTTCCATCCCCTCTTATAGACTTTATTTCATCTTTAACTTTTTTATATACTTCAGGAAATGCATTGGACACATCTAATTCTGCACCTGCATAACTTATAGGATATCTTATACCTCTTCTATATAAGACTTCTAAACCTCTAAGAGCTTTTTTCATCATATCAGCGGGTATCCCCATCACTAATTCATCATCTTGGGCATGAGCATATCTTCTTTCTCCATAACAAGGTATAGTAAGAGACGGCTTATGATCTAAATAGCATCTTACAATTGCATCAGAACAAGAAGTTTCTCCTACACAAGAAAAATTCATAACTTCATAATTTTCAAATTGAAGTGCATTTATAAGAAGCATCATCTGAGCTGGATTTGCATATATCAAAACAATATCAGGATCAAAAGGGTTATATACAAGTGGTGCCATAGCAACAGCTTTATATTTTCCCATAGGTAACCTTGGTATAGATTGTTCATATCTAACACCGTCTTCTTTTTTTTGAACCCACACAATACTTCTAAATGTCCCATCTTTATTTACTTCTGGAATATCACAGAATCCAAGAATAGAACCGCATGTTTCACTCATTAGATCATCCTGGGTCGCGCCAACTGTCCAATCAAAATTTCTAACAAGTGTTATAAGTTGGCATAGAGTAACTTTATGTTTAAGCCTTCTCATATAAGGGATAGTATTTAATTCTTCTTCATTATCCAATAATCTAAATGCTACTGGAAATGATTTTAGCCTTAAAAGTAATTCTATTTTTCTTACAATTTTTTCCCAATCTTCTTTTGTTTTCATGGTTAACCCCTTATTCCTTTAAGAATACAAGGTTGATATGCACTATTCTTCAAAGCATCTATTAATTCTTTTTCATTTTCGATCTTTTCTTTAAAATATGTAGCATATATACCTACCTCTTTTGATTCATGTGCATCGCTACCCCCTGTTTCTGGTAATTTGCAGATATTAGCTACTTTATGGGTAAAGATGTTTTCATTATTATTTACTCTACCGTTTAACACCTCTATAGCATCTATAAACTGAAATAATTTTCTTTTAGATGCCTTTTTGGGGGTAAGCCCAAGTTGATCAACACCAAATATCAAAAAACCTCTAAAAGGATGGGCAGCTATCATAAAACCTTTTCTTTTTATAACCTCTTCTCTAAGCTCCTCCAATTTTATCATACCTCTTGTATTATTAGGTACTTCTTCTAAACCAAATACAAGAATGTCTCCCTGGTCTGTAGTAATTTCTGTGCCTCTTAGTATAAGGAAATCCAATTTATCTTTTATACTCTCTACTATATCTTTGTCCCATATATAATTATGATCTGTAAGGCAGATAGCATTAAGTCCTATATTTTTTGCCTCTTTTATTTGATCTTCCAAGCTATCTGAAGCACATGAGGAAGCTGGATAAGTATGTACATGGAGATCGATAAGCATTCCATCTTTATGAAGACAATCTGAAAATATTTCTTTAACATTTATATCTTGTTCTTGTTTCTGTTGCTGATAATTTTTTTCTTGTTCTTTTAGAATTATATTTTGAGAACTTTTTATAGCATCACAACATTCGATAAGGAGATTTGCAAAGTGACGACAAGATTTTTTACCTATATCTCTTCTTATCCTTTCATAAAGATTACTTTCTTTTACACATATGCCCATTGCACTTTTTAAAAAATCTACTGCCCTTGGACATTCAGGAGTTGTCCATCTTTTCCATTTACCATCAATTGATATGATACGTAAATCTGACAATCTTACCTTAAGATCTATTTCTAAACTGTAAATATCATCATCTAAAAGACCATGAACAAGGAGTTCATCTGGGCCAATCCTTTCTATACCTACAAGCTTATTTCTCATAAATTTTAGCATACTAATGCTTCACAGATTTTATATTCTTAACAATACGACTTCCAGGTGCAAAAGCAGCACATCTATTATATAATCTAACATTTTCTTTTACCATGTCTGCATAATATTTTATAGCCTCTTCATCATCATCTGGCCTTGGAGACGCAAGAAGATCCTTTTTTGTAAAGGATAATATAATCCCTCTACAACATTCTTCTATCATGTAAAGAATTTGATCATCAGATAGATGAATACCCCCCTTTATTATCTTGAATATTCCAGGACCTATTCTTGAACCTAAAATTTCTTTAAAAACAGCTTTATTAACAGATCTCCATCCCTCAATTTTTTTTAATCTTGCTTCTATATCCTTTATTTCTAAATCTGGAAGTTGGACAATAATAGAAACTTCGACTTCTTGTTGACTATCCTTTAGGTTACAGCTTGATTTAAGTATATCTTCTTTAATCTCTTCCACTATGATATTTCTTATCCTTGAAAAACGTAAAATATGATACATTTATTTCTCTCCTTTTCGGATGCAAAATTATTCCTTTGATAAAAAGTTGTCAACAAAAATCGATTTTTGTTATGCAAATGAATTAGCTGATGATATTGTTTTTATAGTAAGTATTTGATAATTTATTCAAAAAAATAGTCTTGGAGGGAATTATGGCAGATATTATGACGATAATAAAGGAAAGACGTAGTGTAAGAAATTATGAAATTAGAGATTTAGAAGACGAACAATTAAAAACTTTATTAGAGGCTATTAAATGGTCTCCTTCATGGGCAAATACCCAATGTTGGGAGGTAATAGTGGTCAAAGATAGTAATATAAAAAAAATGCTTCAACAAACTCTACCCAAAAATAATCCTGCTTATAAGGCTATTGCTGAAGCATCAATTGTTATTGCAATGTGTGCAAAACTTGGCAAATCAGGTTTTTATAAAGGCTCTTATGTTACCAAATTTGATGACTGGTTTATGTTTGATATTGGAATAGCAACTCAATCTCTTTGTTTAGCAGCCTATTTTTTGGGTCTGGGCACAGTTATTGTAGGTCTTTTTGATCATGATAAAGCTAAATCTATATTACAGGTACCAAGTGGACATGAAGTAGTGGTACTTATTCCAGTGGGATATCCTAAAAAGCTCCCTTCTGCTCCTAAAAGGAAAAACATCGAGGAATTTACTCACTATGATGTCTTTTAAAGATAAAACTTTGTTAAAATATAGATTAGATAAATTATATAACAAATATAATAAAAGAGAATTTATTAAATTTGATCCCATAAAATATGTGCATCAATTTTCTGATCCAAAGGAGATGGAATTGGTTGCTTTTATTTCATCTTCTCTTTCATTTGGTAGAGTTTCTCAAATATTTAAAGCATTGGATAAGCTATTAGATATTATGAATAATAAACCTTATGATTATATTATGGCTTTAAATAAACCAGAAGATAGGCTTTTAAATTTTAAATA